>DATCGH010000409.1:0-3862 GCA_036509055.1 Caldimonas sp. | reverse complement strand
CGCGAAGCTGCGCGTACATGGGGTTGATGGCAGCGCCCGGCACGCCGAAGGCCTGGGTGACACCCTCCTTTTCCATCACCAGCACCGCGGCCATCGCGGCCTTCATCTTCGTCATGGCTGTCTCCTGAGGCGAATGGAGGATCATCTTCGCCGGCGCTTTCGACGTGAATCCCAGTCTGCGTATAAGCACTATTCCGCGGACGATGGACGGCGCGAGAGGGATACATTGGCGCGATGGACCGCGTCAACGCCGTGCAGCTCTTCGTCCGTGTCGTCGAGACCTGCAGCTTCAGCAAGGCCGCGTCGGAGCTCGGCATCACCCAGCCGACGGCGACCAAGGCCATTGCCGCGACCGAAGAGCGTCTGGGCGTGCGGCTGCTGCACCGGTCGACCCGCGGGGTGACGCCCACGGAGGTCGGCGCCCTCTACTACGAGAAATGCAAGGTGATCGAGCGCGCCATCGACGAGGCCGAGGACGTGGCCGTGCTCCGCCAAGGCAGCATCGGCGGGCAGCTTCGGGTGAGCACCTCGGTCGGCTTCGGCAGGCGCGTCCTGGTGCCGCTCGCCCTTCGCTACATGCAGGCCAACCCGGAGGTCAGGCTCGACATCAGTTTCGACGATCGCTACGTCGACCTCGTGGAGCAAGGCATCGACGTCGCCATCCGGATGGGGCAGATGGCCGACTCGACGCTGGGCGCCCGCTATCTCGGCGCCAATCCCTGGGTGATGGTCGCTTCGCCGGCGTACCTGGCGACGCATGGCGAACCGCGGGCGACTGCCGACCTGGCGCGGCACGCTTGCATCGTCTACAGCAGCGTGCAGGGCGACGACCGCTGGCGCCTCTTGCCGCCGGATGCAAAGCTCGAGTCGGTGCCCGTCGACGGTCCGCTGCGAGCGAACAACCTCTCGGCGGTGCTCGCCGGCGCCCGTGCCGGCCTGGGGCTCGCCATCCTGCCGTGGTACGTGGCGTGGGAGTCGATCGACGAAGGGAAGGTACGGCCCGTGCTGACCGACCACGCCCTGCCGGCGCAGGAGATGCACGCCGTCTTCCCCTCGCCCAAACTGGTACCGCAGAAGGTCATCCACTTCATCGACCATCTCCAGCAGGCCCTCGCCGGCGACTGGTGGTCGCGACGGGCCTGAGCGCGAGGCCTCGACACGGACGGTTCGCAAGGAGGCGGCTTGCGCCAGTTTGGCCGACCCGTTATTTTCGACACACCCTAACCGGAGACTCTCATGGACAACTCCAAGATGCAGCTCAGCGATGCCGAGAAGTCGCTGCGCGACGCGGCGTTCGAATACCACCGCGCGCCGACCTTCGGCAAGATCTCGGTGACGCCGACCAAGGCGCTCTCCAACCAGCGCGACCTCTCGCTCGCCTATTCGCCCGGCGTGGCCTATCCGTGCCTCGCCATCGAGGCCGATCCCAGCCTGGCGGCGGAATACACCTCGCGCGGCAACCTCGTCGGCGTCGTCACCAACGGCACCGCGGTGCTCGGCCTGGGCGACATCGGACCGCTCGCCGCCAAGCCGGTGATGGAAGGCAAGGGCTGCCTTTTCAAGAAGTTCGCCGGCATCGACGTGTTCGACATCGAGCTGGCCGAGAAAGACCCGAAGAAGCTCGTCGAAATCATCGCCTCGCTCGAGCCGACGCTCGGCGGCATCAACCTCGAGGACATCAAGGCGCCGGAGTGCTTCTACATCGAGAAGGCGCTCAAGGAGCGCATGAAGATCCCCGTCTTCCACGATGACCAGCATGGCACCGCGATCATCTCCGGCGCGGCGCTGCTCAACGGCCTCGAGCTGGTCGGCAAGCCGATCGAGACGATCAAGCTGGTGGCCTCAGGCGCCGGCGCGGCGGCGATCGCCTGCCTCGACATCATGGTCGGCCTCGGCGTGAAGACGGAGAACATCTTCGCCGTCGACTCGCGCGGCGTGATCCAGCACGAGCGCGAGGATGCGCGCAGCGGCAAGCTCGACGAATCCAAGCAGCGCTACTGCCAGAAGACGGCGGCGCGCACGCTCGCCGACGTGGTGTCCGGCTGCGACGTGTTCCTGGGCTGCTCGACGGCGGGCGTGCTGACGGCCAAGATGGTCGGCACGATGGCACCGCGGCCGATCATCCTCGCGCTCGCCAACCCCGAGCCGGAGATTCGTCCCGAGCTCGCCAAGCAGGCACGCCCCGACTGCATCGTCGCGACCGGCCGCTCGGACTATCCGAACCAGGTCAACAACGTCCTCTGCTTTCCCTACATCTTTCGCGGCGCGCTCGACTGCGGGGCGACCCGCATCACCGAGGAGATGAAGCTCGCCTGCGTGCGCGAGATCGCAGCGCTCGCCAAGGCCGAGCCCAGCGACGAGGTCGCCGGGGCCTATGCAGGGCAGGAGCTGCGCTTCGGGCCCGACTACATCATCCCGACTCCGTTCGACTCGCGCCTCATCCTGCGGATCGCGCCGGCGGTGGCGATGGCGGCGGCGGCGAGCGGCGTCGCGACGCGGCCGATCGCCGACATCGACGGCTACCGGCGTTCGCTCGACCGCTTCGTCTACCAGACCGGCATGGTGATGCGGCCGCTGTTCGCGGTCGCAAAGTCGAGGCCGGCTCGCGTCGCCTACGCCGAGGGCGAGGACGACCGGGTCCTGCGCGCGATCCAGGTGGTGCTCGACGAGGGCCTCGCCAAGCCGATTCTGATCGGCCGGCCGGCGATCATTCAGGCGCACATCCAGCGCGCCGGCCTGCGCCTGCAGCCCGGCCGCGACTTCGAGGTGGTGGACCCGGAGGACGATCCGCGCCATCGCGCCTACTCCGACGACTACCACGGCCTGATGGGCCGCCAGGGCATCACGCCCGAGATGGCGAAGGCGGCGGTGCGACGCTCGAGCACGTTGATCGCCGCCATGATGATCCGGCGCGGCGATGCCGATGCGATGCTGGCAGGGCTGGTCGGCCGCTACGAGGGCCACCTCGAGCACGTGCGCGACGTCATCGGCCTGGCGCCGGGCGCGCAGACCTTCGCTGCCATGAACGTGCTGATGCTCGGCGACCGCACCCTTTTCCTCACCGACACATTCGTGAACGAGGAGCCGAGCGCCGAGCAGCTGGCCGAGATCGCGCGCCTGGCCGCCGACGAGGTGCGCCGCTTCGGTCGGCCCGCCAAGGTCGCGTTCCTCTCGCACTCCAACTTCGGCTCGTCCAAGCGCGGCTCGGCGCCGCGCATGCGCGAGGCTGCCGAGCGCTTCCGCGCGCTGATGCCGGATGTCGAGTGCGAGGGCGACATCCACGGCGATGCCGCGCTTTCGGAGACGGTGCGCAATCGCTACCTGCCGTCGAGCCGCCTGAGCGGTGAGGCGAACGTCCTCGTCATGCCCAACATCGATGCAGCCAACATTCTCTTCAACGTGCTCAAGATCGTCGGCGGGCACGGCGTGACGGTGGGGCCGATCCTGCTCGGTGCGGCGCGCCCCGCTCACATCCTCACGCCCTCGGCGACGGTGCGCCGCATCGTCAACATGACCGCGCTCGCGGTCGGCAACGTACCCCAGCCTGGCGTGTCGAACGCGGACACGCCGCGCGTTGCCGGCGCCTAGCGAACCGACGAGGCCGCCGATATCGCGCTGCAGGCAGGCGAGCAGCGCGGCGTTGAAGTGCATCTGGTCGCGCATGTAGGAGAGCCTTGGCCGACGCCTTCATTCCGACAAAGGCGTCTCCACATCGGTGCGCTGTTCGAGCTTGCTATCCTCGACCGCATGCCTTCGGAGCTCGATCAGCTGCGCGCAGGGATCGCGGCACTGCAAGCCCAGCGTGACGTGCTCGGCGATGCGGTGGTCGAGGCCTCGATCGCCGGCCTGCGTGCCAGGTTGT
>DATCGH010000408.1:0-2766 GCA_036509055.1 Caldimonas sp. | reverse complement strand
AGGAGACGGCAATGACATTGCTCAGGCAACGCATGCTCGACGCGCTGGTGCTGCGCGGCATGGCGGATCGCACCCAGGAGGTAAGCGGCTGGCCGCGCCACCCTTGACGGCTCGCGCGTGTTCTGTATTGGTGGCCGAGCTTACTCGGCCGGCTGCCAACGGTGCGGCAGCAGCTCTTCGATCCGGCTTGCCGGATGCGAGGGCAGGCGCTCGAGCACGTCCCTGAGGTACGCGTGCGGATCGCGTCGATTGAGCTTGGCCGACTGCACCAGGCTCATCACGACCGCGGCGCGTTGCCCTGCCAGCTCGCTGCCGGTGAACAACCATGCTCGGCGTCCCATGGCCCACGGGCGGATTTGGTTTTCCAGATGGTTGTTGTCCACCGGCACGTCGCCGTCGAGGAGGTTGCGCGTCAGCGCGGTCCAGTGCTTCAGGCTGTAGTCCAGCGCCTTGGCCGTGGCGCTGCCGTCGGGCACCTTGGCACGCTCACCCTCAAGCCACTGCCGAAGCCCCTTCCAGAGCGGTCCGGTGAGGTCCTTGCGTGCGGCCAACCGGTCCGCCGCGCTCATGGCGACGAGTTCGCGCTCGGCGCGGTAGATCTCGGCGATGCGCCTGAGCGCCTGCGGCGCCACGACGCTGGCGTTGTGCTTGATCAGCTCGTCGAACTTCCTCCTCGCGTGGGCCAGGCAACCTGAGGCGATGCGCCCCGGGTGCTTGTTGGCGTCGACGACGCTCTCGTAGGCACCGTATTCGTCGCGAACGAGCGTGCCGCGCCAGCCTTGTTCACCCTCTCGCGGTGGGCCCAGGAACTTGATCGGGTAGTGGGCGCCCCGTCCGAGGCAGAAGTCGTACACGACGCCAGGCGTCGGATCGAACGCTCCCCTCGCGTAGGCCCAGACGTAGGCCTTCTTGGTCTTGCCGGCCCCCGGGTCGAGCATCGCCACCGGCGTCTCGTCGGCGTGCAGCACGGCGCTGGCGAGCACGAAGCGCTTGTGCACGTCGTAGAGCGGCTCGAGCGCCGCGCCGGCCCGGCCGCTCCACTGCGCCAGCGTCGAGCGCGGCGTGTGCACGCCCGAGCGGGCGTTGATCGCCTCTTGCCGGTAGTACGGCAGGTGATCGACGAAGCGGCTGATGAGGGTATGCGCCACCAGCCCCGAGGCGGGCACGCCGCCGTCGATGATCTGCGCCGCCACCGCCTCCTGCACCAGCAGCTGGCAGCACTTGCAGGCCCATTTGCCGTGCACGTGCCGGTGCACGAAGAACTCGGCCGGAACGATGTCGAGCTTCTCGCTCACATCCTCGCCGACGCGCACCATCTGGCGTCCGCAGTCCGGAGTCGGGCACGTGGTGTCCTCGGGCTCGTGGCGATGCTCCACGCGACGCAGATGGCCAGGCAAGGCCTGGCGCTTGGGCCGGCGGCGCTGGTCGGTGGCCGCCCGGTCCTGCGCGGACTTGCCCTGGAGTTGCTCGAGCAGCGCCTGCAGGCTCGCCTCGTCCTCGGCCATCGTCTCTTCGAACAGGCGCCGCTGCTCGGCGCTCATCGCCTCGGTCTTGGCGCCGAACTTCCAGGCCTTCAGCCGGGCGAGCTCGAAGTTGACCTTCTCCAGCTTGGCGGTCTTGAAGCGCAGCTCGGTGTCCTTGCGCTCGAGCTCGCCGGCCTGCTGCTCGATCGCGCTCGCCTTCTGCTCGATCTCGCTCGCCTGCTGCGCGATCCGCTCGTCGCGTTGCTGCAGGTGCTGGCGTTGCTCGCGGATGTGGCTCAGCATGCGCTCGGCCAGCGCCGCGATGGCCTCGGGGCTCAGGCCCTTGAGGTCGGCATCCACGATCGCGTCCACGTCGAGCATGGAACGCAATCGTGCTGCGTCCCATGCGCGCCGTCATCGGTGCATCTGCCGATTGCCCCGCCGATCCTTACTCAGACGTGCGTGATGACGGCCATTTGCTCCAGGCGCTGCCAGGGCAGGCCGAGCACCAGGGCGTTGAACTGCGCCTCGGTCAGTGGCGCCGGCGCGGCCGATCCCGCGCGCGGCCAGAGGAAGCGTCCCTGGTTCAAGCGCCGCGCCGCACACCAGACGCCGAAGCCGTCGTGCATCAGCAGCTTGATGCGGGTGCCTCGCGCGTTGGCGAACAGGTATCCGTGGTGGGACTTGGCCGCGCCGAAGACTTGCACGACGCGCGCCAAGAGCCCCTCGGCGCCGGCGCGCATGTCGATCGGCTCGACCGCCAGCCACACCGCATCGATGCGGATCACCGTAGCCACTGCCCAAGCCACGCGGCGCACTCGCCAGCCGCCTGGCCCGGCCACGCCATGGTGATCGTCGTCGCGCCGCGGCGCAGCTCGATGCGAATGTCCGGCGCCGGTTGAGAGGTCGGCAGAGGCGGCAACTGCAGCGCTACGAACGCGCTGGCCACCTTGTCGTCCGCGGGCATCGCTTCGATCGCCGGCGTCTGCGGTCGCCGTCGCTCTCGTCGCCACTTGTGCACCAGGTTCGCGTTCAGGCCATGCGCCTGGGCCACCGCAGCCACCGACGCGCCAGGCTCGTCGCATTCGGTCAGTACCTTCGCCTTGAGCTCATCGCCATGGCGCCGGCGCGTCGCGCCCTTGGAGTGCATAGGTGTCCACTTCGGAAGTTAGGTGGACACCATCGTCGTTGGCCAACCGGCCAACTTCAAGGTGGGGCCGCCAGCCGCTTACGCCTGGATGAGCAGCGTGCGCAGATAGGTGTCGCCTCGCTTGGTGATCTTGCCCAGCCTGGTCTTGCCACC
>DATCGH010000407.1:0-2456 GCA_036509055.1 Caldimonas sp. | reverse complement strand
AAACCAGTCATATGCGATGGTCATGTAGTGCCCATAACTGCTGCACTTCTTAGACCTCCCATATGATTCGTGTGAGCGGCCGTTGAATTCTCCCCAATTGTGGGCCGCGAATTTTCCCCAGTTTTGATGCGCGGCCGACCTCCCGGGGCATGCCGCGGGAGGTCGGTCGGCGCGAATCGCCGTCGATGCTTCTCCCCTTGGCGGGAGGGAGCAGCACGGTGGTCACCCTTAGGGAGCTCATGATGATCCTGGAACTTCACCGGCAGGGCCTGAAGGTCTCGGCCATTGCCCGTCAGCTCGGCATCGACCGCAAGACGGTCCGCCGATACATCGCCCGTGGCCTGGAGCCACCGGCCTACGGACCTCGGCTGGCTCAGCAGAAGAGCACCGATCCATTCCTACCCTATCTGCGGGAGCGCCTGGCGGCCTATCCTGGCCTCACGGCCGTGCGGTTGTGTCGCGAGCTGCGTGAGCGAGGCTATGGCGGCGGTTACACGGCCGTGAAGCGGGCCGTCCGCGACATCAGGCCGGAGCCGATCAAGCCATTCGAGGTGCGCTTCGAGACGCCGCCGGGCGAGCAGGCCCAGGTCGATCTCGCCCGTTTCGAGCTCGCATTCACCGACGAGCCCGGTGTCACCCGCATCGTCTGGCTGTTCTCCATGGTGCTCGGCTTCTCGCGTCTTATCTGGGCGCGGTTCGTCGCCCACCAGGACTTGCAGACCGTCCTACGCTGCCACATCGCCGCCCTGGAGGCGATCGGCGGCGCGCCGCACGAGATCCTCTACGATCGCATGAAGACCGCGGTGATCGGCGAGGATGCCGACGGGCTGGTCGTCTACAATCGCAGTCTGGTCGACCTTGCTCGGCACTACGGCTTCCAGCCGCGCGCCTGCCGGCCATATCGGCCACAGACGAAGGGCAAGGTGGAGCGGCCGTTCCGCTACATTCGCGAGGACTTCTTCCAGGGCAGCGCGTTCCGCAACCTCGACGACCTCAATGCCCAGCTCCGCCACTGGCTTGAGACGGTCGCCAATGCCCGGGTGCACGCGACCACCCAGCGCGTCGTCAAGGAAGCGTTCGCCGAAGAGAAGCTGACCCTCAAGCCGTTGCCGTTCGCCCCCTACAGGGCGGTCCTCAAGCTCGAACGGCGCGTCTCCCACGAGGGCACGGTGAGCGTCGGCGGCAACCTCTACAGTGTGCCGGACACCACGCGCCGGCGCATCCTGGACGTCCACGTCTTTGCCGACGAGATCCGCATCTTCGAGAACGGCGCTATGATCGCCAGCCATCTACCCCTCGAAGGCCGCGACCAGACGCGCATCGATCCGGCTCATCGGAAGATCGCGGCGCCCCCACGCTGCCGGCCGGCGAACGGCGCTCCCATCGTCATCCGCCGTGCCGGCGACCAGGTCGCCCGCCGCTCGCTCGACTTCTACCAAGCCGTCGCCCAACGCATCGCTGGCCAGCGAGGCGCACCATGAGCGGCCATGTCGAGAGCGTCCCCTCGGTGGTCGACCGCATCAAGCACACCATGGTCGGCCTCAAAATGCCGCGCGCCATCGAGATCCTCGACGCCACGGTGCGCCGGCTCGAGCGCGGCGAGCTGACCGCGCTCGAAGCCATCGACGCCCTGCTCGCTGAAGAGTTCACGTTGCGCGAGAACCGCCGCGTCAAGACTGCCCTCGTCATGGCGCGGCTCTCCACCATCAAGACGCTCGCCGGCTTTGAGTTCTCCTTTCAGCCTTCGCTCGACAAGAACCGCATCATGGCGCTGGCCGAGCTCAAGTTCATCGATCGCGCCGAGGTCTTGCACTTCGTCGGCCCGCCCGGCACCGGTAAGAGCCACCTCAGCCTGGCGCTCGGTGTCGAGGCGGTCAAAGCCGGGCGCAGCGTCTACTTCACCACGCTCGCCGACTTGATCGGCGCCCTCGCCAAGGCCGAGCGCGAGGGTGCTCTGCGCGAGAAAATCCGCTTCCTCCGCCGCTTCGCGCTGCTCATCGTCGATGAGATCGGCTACTTGCCGGTCATTCCTGGCGGCGGCAACCTGTTCTTCCAGCTCGTCAACGCCCGTTACGAGAAGGGTGCCATGATCCTCACCTCGAACCGCGGTTTTGCAGAATGGGGCGAGGTTTTTGGTGACCCCGTGGTCGCAACGGCCCTTCTGGACAGGCTTCTTCACCACGCCATCGTTATCCAGATCGAGGGTTCGAGCTATCGCCTCCGGCAACACGCCGACCTTCTGCCCGAGCACATTCGATCCAAGTCCCTGATCCAGCCGCCGCCCGTCCCAGCGCCATCCAAACGACGCGGCCGGCCCCCCAAACATGGAGGCGGCGATCACATCAACGGTTGATCACCAACCCCGCCAAGTGGGGAATTTTGCACGCCCAAAAGTGGGGAGATTCCGCGGCCCGTTGACAGCCCGTCATAACCCGATAGATCGTTGCCCAAATGAT
>DATCGH010000406.1:0-3547 GCA_036509055.1 Caldimonas sp. | reverse complement strand
GACTTGCCGATCGGGGTGCGGGTGGCGGCGACGATGTAGGCGTCCTGCACTTGCTTGCTCATGTCGGTGTCCTTCAGTTGCGCACCGGCTTGCCGGTCTGCAGCATGCCCATGATCCGTTCCTGCGTCTTCGGGTGGTCGAGGAGCGCACAGAAGCGCACCCGCTCCATCGTCATCAGGTATTCCTCGGTGACCAGCGAGCCGGCATCGACGTCGCCGCCGCACACCACCTCCGCGATCTGGGTCGCGATGTGGAAGTCGTGGGCGCTGGCGAAGCCGCCGTCGCGCAGGTTCACGAGCTGGGCCTTGATGGTGGCGATGGCGTTGCGCCCGGCCGCCGGGAACGGCGCCCTCGCCGGCGCCCGCCAGCCGCTCTCGGCCATGGCCTTCACCTGCTGCGTCGCGACGTGCAGCAGCTCGTCCTTGTGCGGGACGATGACGTCGCCCTCCAGCAGCCAGCCCATCTTGCGCGACTCGATCGCGCTCGTGCCGACCCGCGCCGTGGCGGCGCTGGTGAACGGATCGGTGATGAACTTCAGCAGGTCGACATTGGCGCCGACCGCGCTCGCCATCTCGGCGGCGCGACGGGCGATGTAGGCGAGGCCGCCGCCGGCCGGGATCAGGCCGACGCCGACCTCGACCAGGCCGACGTAGGTCTCCATCGCCGCGACGCGCTTGCTCGCGTAAAGCGCCATCTCGCAGCCGCCGCCGAGGGCGATGCCGCGCATCGCCGCGACCACCGGCACCTGCGCGTAGCGCACCCGGAGCATCGCGTCCTGGAGCCGCTTGACCTCGGGCAGGATGCCCTTGCTGCCGCTCTTCATGAACACCGGCATCAGCGCCTCGAGGTTGGCGCCGGCCGAGAACACGTCGTCGGGCGACCAGATCACGAGGCCCTGGTACGACTGCTCGGCGAGCTCCACGCCCTTGAGCAGCCCCTCGACCACACCCGGGCTGATGAGGTGCAGCTTGGCGGTGATGCTGGCGATCAGCACCTGGCCGTCGAGCGTCCAGACGCGCACGTCGTCGTTCTTGAAGACCTCCGTGCCGGCCTTGAGCGGCGCCGGCGCATTCGAACCGGAGACGCTCTCGCGGAACGGCTGGCGCTCGTAGACCGGCAGCGTGCTCGGCGGATCGAAGCGGGCATGGGCAGCGCTGTAGGAGCCCTCGGCGCGATGCACGCCGGCGTCGCCGCCACCGAGCCCGTCGAACACCCAGGCCGGAAGCGGCGCCTTGCTCAGCGCCTTGCCCGCGTCGATGTCTTCCTTGACCCACTGCGCCACCTGCGACCAGCCGGCCTGCTGCCAGAGCTCGAACGGGCCGGCGCTGGTGCCGAAGCCCCAGCGCATCGAGAAGTCGATGTCGCGGGCGCTCTCGGCCACGTCGGCCAGGTGCACCGCGGCGTAGTGGAAGCTGTCGCGCAGGATCGCCCAGAGGAACTGCGCCTGCGGGTTCTTCGAGTCGTGCAGCAGCTTCAGGCGCTCGGCCGGCGGCTTCTTGAGGATGCGGGCGACGATCTCGTCGGCCTTGCCGCCACCGGCGACGTAGTCGCCCTTCTCGGCGTCGTAGCGCAGGATGTCCTTGCCGACCCGCTTGTAGAAGCCGGCGCCGCTTTTCTGGCCGAGCGCGCCGGCGTCGAGCAGCTTCTGCAGCACCGCCGGGGTGGCGTAGCTCGCGTAGAAGGGATCTTCCTTGAGGTTGTCCTGCAGCGTCTTGATGACGTGTGTCATCGTGTCCAGGCCGACGACGTCGGCGGTGCGGAAGGTGCCGCTGCTGGCGCGGCCGAGCTTCTTGCCGGTGAGGTCGTCGACCACGTCGAAGCTGAGGCCGTAGGTCTCGGCCTCCTTCATCGTCGCCAGCATGCCGGCGACGCCGACCCGGTTGGCGATGAAGTTGGGCGTGTCCTTGGCCCGCAGCACCGACTTGCCGAGCGCGGTGGTGACGAAGGCCTCGAGCTGGTCGAGCACTTCGGGCTCGGTGGTCGGCGTGGCGATCAGCTCCACCAGCGCCATGTAGCGCGGCGGGTTGAAGAAGTGGATGCCGCAAAAGCGCGGCCGGATCTCCGCCGGCAGCACCTCGGAGAGCTTGGTGATGCTCAGGCCCGAGGTGTTGCTGGCGACGATGGCGTGCGGCGCGATCGCCGGAGCGATCTTCGTGTACAGGTCGAGCTTCCAGTCCATCCGCTCGGCGATCGCCTCGATGATCAGGTCGCATTCGCCGAGCTTGGCGAGGTGCTCCTCGTAGTTCGCCTGCTCGATCAGCGCGGCGTCTTCCGGCACGCCGAGCGGCGCGGGCTTCAGCTTCTTCAGGCCGTCGACCGCCTTGGTGACGATGCCGTTCTTCGGCCCTTCCTTGGCCGGCAGATCGAACAGGATCACCGGCACCTTGACGTTGACCAGGTGGGCGGCGATCTGTGCCCCCATGACGCCGGCGCCGAGGACGGCGACCTTGCGGACGTTGAATCGTTTCATCGTGGCTCCAGTAGTCATGCGCCGTTCATTCGACGCGTTGCCAGGTCTGCGTGCGGCCGAGCATCGGCATGCCGATGTAGCCGCGCACGTCGAGCTTCTTGCCGCCGTCGACCAGCGTCAGCTTGGCGCTGTAGACCTTGCCGTTGTTCGGATCGAGGACGTCGCCGCCCTCGAACACGTTCTTGTCGCCGGCGCTCGGCTTCATGTTGCGGATGATGGTCATGCCGAGCACCGGCTGGTCCTTGCGGTCGTCGGTGCAGTCCTTGCAGACCGCGTCCTTCGGCGAATCGGGGTCGATGATCTTCTCGACCTTGCCGGTGTAAACGCCGCCGCTCTCGACGATGCGCACCAGCGACTTCTCCCTCTTGGTGTTGTCGTCCACCGTCTTCCACAGCCCCGCCGGCGAGGCCGCCTGCGCGGCGGCGAGGCCGGAAGCGAGCGCGAGGGCGAGGCCGAGGGCGGCATGGCGAAGCGAAAAGGTCATGTCCGGGTCTCCGTGGTCGTGGGGGGCTGCGCTGGCCGTGCCGGCCTCAGAACATCGCGGCATCCATCGCCATCATCGGCGCGACGCCGGCCCGCGCGGTGCGGATCAGCATCGCCGTCTCCGGTAGCAGCTTGGCGAAGTAGAAGCGCGCGGTCGCCAGCTTGGCGGCATAGAACGGGTCGCCCGACGCCTCCTTGGCGAGCGCCACCTTGGCCATGCGCGCCCACAGGTAGGCGTACACGAGGTGGCCGCAGACCCGCAGGTAGTCGACCGCCGCGGCGCCGACCTCGTCGGCGTCCTTGAGCGCCTTCATGCCGATCTCGGTGGTGAGCTTGGTGACCTTCTCGCCGAGCTCGGCGAGCGGGTTGACGAACTCCTGCATCGCCTCGTCGACGCCCTCCTCCTCGACGAAGGCGGCGATCAGCTTGCCGAACTTCTTCAGCTTGGCGCCGTTGTCCGAGAGCACCTTGCGGCCGAGCAGGTCGAGCGACTGGATCGTGTTCGTGCCCTCGTAGATCATGTTGATCCGCGAGTCGCGCACGAACTGCTCCATGCCCGACTCCTTGATGTAGCCGTGGCCGCCGAAGACCTGC
>DATCGH010000405.1:0-2602 GCA_036509055.1 Caldimonas sp. | reverse complement strand
CGCCGGCTCCTGGCCGAAGACGACGCTCTTCAGGTCGCGGTCCAGCGTCTTCAGCTTGCCGCGGTCGTCGCTCGAGACGCTGGCCGGCGGGATGCGCGCGATCTTGGCGACGATCTCCTCGACCTCGTTGCGGTTGATCGTCTTCTTCTGCTTGTTCTTCGGCAGGATGCGCTGCGCCGCACCGGCCTCGTCGATCACGTCGATCGCCTTGTCGGGCAGGTGCCGGTCGTTGATGTACTTGGCCGAGAGCTCGGCCGCCGCCTGCAGCGCCGCCGGCGCGTACTTGACGCTGTGGTGCTCCTCGAAGCGCGACTTCAGGCCCTTCAGGATTTCGACCGTCTGCTCGATCGAAGGCTCGACCACGTCGACCTTCTGGAAGCGCCGCGACAGCGCCGCGTCCTTCTCGAAAATGCCGCGGTACTCGGTGAAGGTGGTGGCGCCGATGCACTTCATCGCCCCGTTGCTGAGCGCGGGCTTGAGCAGGTTGCTGGCGTCGAGCGTGCCGCCCGAGGCGGCGCCGGCGCCGATCAGGGTGTGGATCTCGTCGATGAAGAGGATCGCGTTCGGCTGGTCCTTCAGGTGCTTGAGCACGCCCTTCAGGCGCTGCTCGAAATCGCCGCGGTATTTGGTGCCGGCGAGCAGCGCGCCCATGTCGAGCGAGTAGACGACCGACTCGGCCAGGATCTCGGGCACGTCGTTCTGGGTGATGCGCCAGGCCAGGCCCTCGGCAATCGCGGTCTTGCCGACGCCGGCCTCGCCCACCAGGAGCGGGTTGTTCTTGCGCCGGCGACACAGGATCTGGATCACCCGCTCGACCTCATGCTCGCGGCCGATCAACGGATCGATCTTGCCGTCCTTGGCGAGCTGGTTCAGGTTCTGCGTGAACTGGTCGAGCGGCGAGCCCTTGCCGTCGCCCTCTTCCTTCTCGCTTTCGGTGCTCGAGCCCGAGCTCTCGCCCGGCTTGGCCGACTCCGGCGGGTCGGTCTTCTTGATGCCATGGGCGATGAAGTTGACGACGTCGAGCCGGGTCACGCCCTGCTGGTGCAGGTAGTAGACCGCGTGCGAATCCTTCTCGCCGAAGATCGCGACCAGGACGTTCGCGCCGGTGACTTCCTTCTTGCCGCTGCCGGTGGACTGGACGTGCATGATCGCGCGCTGGATCACGCGCTGGAAGCCGAGCGTCGGCTGAGTGTCGACCTCGTCGGCGCCGCCCACCGTGGGCGTGTTCTCCTTGATGAAGCCGAGCAGGCTCTTCCGCAGGTCGTCGAGGTTGGCCGAGCAGGCGCGCAGCACTTCGGCAGCCGAAGGGTTGTCGAGCAGCGCCATAAGGAGGTGCTCGACGGTGATGAACTCATGACGTTGCTGTCGGGCCTCGACAAACGCCATGTGCAGACTGACTTCGAGCTCTTGCGCAATCATGCGGACTCCATAATGCATTGCAGCGGGTGGCCGCCGCGACGCGCGGCAGCGAGCACCAGTTCGACCTTGGTCGCGGCGACGTCCTTCGAGAAGACGCCGCAAACCCCGCGGCCCTCGTGATGGATCTTGAGCATGATTTGCGTCGCCGTCTCGAGATCGCGGTTGAAATACTCCTGCAGAACCATCACGACGAACTCCATCGGCGTGTAGTCGTCGTTGAGCAGGACGACCTGGTACATCCGCGGTGGCTCGGTCTTCTGCGGCTTGCGCTCGACGACCACGGCTCCCTGACCGTCGTCGGGACGGGTGACGGGCGGAGCCGGCGGTGGCGGCGGATCGGCGGGCATGAATTCATTCTATCGAGTCGGCGGCATTTCGCGCCGTCGGAAGGCATATTGCCCCCCGGCAGGAGTTCACAAGACAGGGAGCGGACAACACGGTTGGCATCCGCGTCAGATTGCACCGGTTCGGCCGGGGAAAAGCCCGCCGTTCGGCGAGGTCGACGGGCCGAGCGGAACCCGTGATCCGGGGGATCCTGCGGACGAAAAAAAAGCCCGCCGTGCGGCGGGCTCTCCGGGACCGGCCGGGAGCCGGTCACATGTTGTCGATCATCACCTGGCCGAAGCCGGAGCACGATACCTGGGTGGCGCCGTCCATGAGCCGGGCGAAGTCGTAGGTGACCTTCTTCGAGAGGATCGACTTCTCCATCGAGCTGATGATCAGGTCGGCGGCCTGAGTCCAGCCCATGTGGCGCAGCATCATCTCGGCGGAGAGGATCTCCGAGCCCGGATTGACGTAGTCCTTGCCGGCGTACTTGGGCGCCGTGCCGTGGGTCGCCTCGAACATCGCCACCGAGTCGCTCATGTTCGCCCCCGGGGCGATGCCGATACCGCCGACCTGGGCCGCCAGGGCGTCGGAGACGTAATCGCCATTGAGGTTGAGCGTGGCGATCACCGAGTACTCCGCGGGGCGCAGCAGGATCTGCTGCAGGAAGGCGTCGGCGATCGAATCCTTGACCACGATCTCCTTGCCGGTGCGCGGGTTCTTGAACTTGCTCCACGGGCCGCCGTCGATCAGCTCGGCGCCGAACTCCTTGGCCGCCAGGGCGTAGCCCCAGTCGCGGAAGCCCCCTTCCGTGAACTTCATGATGTTGCCCTTGTGCACCAGCGTCACCGAGGGCTTG
>DATCGH010000404.1:0-6939 GCA_036509055.1 Caldimonas sp. | reverse complement strand
CGACACCGAGATGCCGGCGTTGATGGCCGGCCGGATGCCGGCGTTGAAGAGGTTGGTCTCGAGGAAGATCTGGCCGTCGGTGATCGAGATCACGTTGGTCGGCACGAACGCCGAGACGTCGCCGGCCTGGGTCTCGATGATGGGCAGCGCGGTCAGCGAGCCGGTCTTGCCCTTGACTTCGCCCTTGGTGAACGCCTCGACGTAGTCGGTGTTGACCCGCGCCGCGCGCTCGAGCAGGCGCGAGTGGAGATAGAACACGTCACCGGGATAGGCTTCGCGGCCCGGCGGGCGGCGCAGCAGCAGCGAGACCTGGCGGTAGGCGACCGCCTGCTTCGACAGGTCGTCGTAGATGATCAGGGCGTCCTGGCCGCGGTCGCGAAAGTACTCGCCCATGGTGCAGCCCGAGTAGGCGGAGATGTACTGCATCGCCGCGCTCTCGGCGGCGGAGGCGGCGACGACGATGGTGTATTCCATCGCCCCGGCCGACTCGAGCGAGCGCACCACGTTCTTGATCGACGACGCCTTCTGGCCGATGGCGACGTAGATGCAGGTCATGTCCTGACCCTTCTGGTTGATGATCGTGTCGATCGCCACCGCGGTCTTGCCGGTCTGGCGGTCGCCGATGATCAGCTCGCGCTGGCCGCGGCCGATCGGCACCATCGAGTCGATCGCCTTGAGGCCGGTCTGCATCGGCTGGCTCACCGACTTGCGCGCGATCACGCCGGGGGCGATCTTCTCGATCGGCGCCGACATCTTGGCGTTGACCGGGCCCTTGCCGTCGATCGGCGCGCCGAGCGCGTTGACGACCCGGCCCTTCAGCTCCGGACCGATCGGCACTTCGAGGATGCGGCCGGTGCACTTGACCGTGTCGCCTTCGGAGATGTGCTCGTATTCGCCCAGGATCACCGCGCCGACCGAGTCGCGCTCGAGGTTGAGCGTCAGGCCGTAGGTGGGCGAGCCGTCCGGCGCGGCCGGGAACTCGAGCATTTCGCCCTGCATGGCTTCGGACAGGCCATGGACGCGGCAGATGCCGTCGGTCACCGAGACGACGGTGCCCTCGTTGCGGATGTCGGCCGAGACGGCGAGCCCCTGGATGCGGCTCTTGATCAGCTCGGAAATTTCAGCGGGATTCAGTTGCATGGGGGTCTCCGTCTGCAGTTCGGGCAGGCAGGTTGAAACTCAGGGAATCTTGTTCGGGGCTGGGCAGGCGACGGCGCCGCTCAGGCGACCAGCGCCGCCTTCATCTGTTCGAGCCGGGCGCGGATCGAGGTGTCGAGCACCTCGTCGCCGACGATCACGCGGATGCCGCCGATCAGCTCGGGCTTGACGACGACCTGCACCTCGAGCTTGCGCGAGAACCGATGCTCCATCGTCGCCTTGACCTCGGCAAGCTGGCTCGCGTCGATCGGGAAAGCGCTTTCGACCGTGGCCTGCGAGGTGCCGCTCTTGGCGTCGAGCAGCGCCTGGAACTGGCGCGCGATCTCCGGCAACGCGGCCAGGCGGCCGTTGTCGATGACGGTGGCCACCAGGTTCTTCGCGGCGGTGCCCGGCGAAGCGCCGGACGGCGTCTTGGCGATCGACATCAGCACGTCGACCACCTGAGCCGAGCGCGCCTTCGGATCGTCGGCGAATTGGCGCATGGTCGGATCGGCCGCGACCTGCGCGAGGGCGGTGACCTCCGCCGCCAGCGCAGCCGCATCGCTGCCTGCCGATGCCTTCATCAGCGCCTCGGCGTAGGGCCGGGCGATCGTCGCGATTTCAGCCATGGCTTGCGCGCCTCAAAGCTCGGCCTTGAGCTGGCCGAGCAGGTCGGCATGCGCCTTGGCATCGACCTCGCGGCGCAGGATCTGCTCCGCGCCCTTGACGGCGAGCGAGGCGACCTGGTCGCGCAGCGCCTCGCGCGCCTTGATCGCTTCCTGCTCGGCCTCGGTGCGGGCGGCGGCGACGATCTTCGCGCCTTCGTCGCTGGCCTTGCCCTTGGCTTCCTCGATCATCGACTGCGCCAGGCGCTCGGCATCGGCCAGGCGCTGGGCGGCGTCGTTGCGCGCCGAGGACAGCTCCTTCTCGACCCGCAGGTTGGCGGCGGCGAGGTCGGCCTTGGCCTTGTCGGCGGCCGACAGGCCTTCGCGGATCTTGGCAGCGCGCGCATCGAGCGCGGCGGCGATGGGCGGCCAGACCTTGGACATCGTGAACCAGACCAGAAGCAGGAACACGATCATCTGGATGATCAGGGTGGAGGTAATGCTCACGTCGAGGCCTCGGCGAGAAAACGTTCGGGTCGGGCGCGCTTGACGCTGCCGGACCGGCGAATCACTTGGTGACGATCTGCGACAGCTGGGCGAGGAACGGGTTGGCCGTCGTGTACCAGAGCGCGATACCCGTGCCGATGATGAACGAGGCGTCGATCAGGCCGAGCAGCAGGAAGACCTTGGTTTGCAGAACGCCCATGAGCTCGGGCTGGCGCGCGGCCGATTCGAGGTACTTGCTGCCCATGATGCCGACGCCGACGCAGGCACCGAGGGCGCCGAGACCGATGATGAGGCCGGCAGCGACGGCGACGAGACCGATGAGTTCCATGATGACTCCAGAGTGGTAGTGAGAGGGAAAGGGAAGAAAGGGGAAAAGAAGCGTTCGCGAGAGGCGTCAGTGCGCGTCGTGCGCCTGGCCGATGTAGACCAGGGTCAGCATCATGAAGACGAAAGCCTGCAGCGTGATGATCAGGATGTGGAACACCGCCCAGGCCCAGCCGGCGCCGATGTGCAGCAGCGCCAGCGCCACGCCGCCGACCGACAGCGTGAAGGCGCCGCCGAGCAGGGCAATCAGGAGGAAGATCAGCTCGCCGGCGTACATGTTGCCGAACAGTCGCATGCCGTGCGACACGGTCTTCGACACGAACTCGACCAGCTGCATCGCCACGTTGGCGATCGACAGCAGGATGAAGCCGATCCAGCTGAGCGGGTTGGCGCTCAGCTTGACGGTGCCGAAAGGAGCGACGTAGAGCTCGTGCAGGAAGCCGCCGAGGCCCTTGATCTTGACGCTGTAGAACAGGCACAGGATCAGGACGCCGATGGAGAGCGCCATCGTGATCGAAAGGTCTGCCGTGGGCACGACCCGCAGGTAGGCATGCGAGGCGTCGTGGCCTGTGAAGAGAGCGTAGAGCTGGGCCCAGATCACCGGCAGGAAGTCGACCGGCAGCAGGTCCATCGCATTCAGCAGGAAGATCCAGACGAACACCGTCAGGGCGAGCGGCGCCACCATCTTGCGGCTCTCGGCGTTGTGAATGATCCCCTTGGCCTCGTTGTCGACCAGCTCGAACAGCATCTCGACCGCCGCCTGAAAGCGCCCCGGCACGCCCGAGGTCGCCTTCTTCGCCGCCCGCCAGAGCAGGAAGCAGGCGAGCGCGCCGAGCGCTGCCGAGAAGATGACCGAATCGAAATTGATGACCGAGAAATCGACCAGGCCCTTCGGCTTGCCGGTGCCGAAATGGGTCAGGTGGTGAATGATGTATTCACCGGGGGTCTGGGTGTGCTCTGCTGCGGCGGCCATGGTCTCTTTGGATGTCTGAGCTTGTTCGGTCTATTGTTTTGCGCGACCGCGCCAGAGCAGCGCGAAGGCGTAAGTCTGCATGCAGACGACGAGCGTGGCGAGCATTACCGGCCAGTGCAGGCCCGGGACGATCCGCGACGCCAGGGCCAGCATGACGACCGAGACGACGATCTTCACCGTCGCCCAGCCCATGATGTTCACCGTGCTCGTCAGCGGCGAGATCGTGCCCAGGCGGCTGGTGGCGCCGCGCGCCATCAGGGCGCCCGGCACCGCGACCACCGCGGCGCCGTAGAGCGCCGAGGCCGTCAGCAGCACATCGCCCGTCACCAGCTGCACCAGCGCCGCGATCGCGAGGCCGACCAGCACCTGATAGGCGACGACGCGCCACGGAGAAATGGCCGGCTGGCGGGCCGCCAGATCAGCCGCTTCGGCCCGGCTGAGGCGCCGGACCGGGGGCTCGATTTCATCGTCCCACGCGTCGGCGCGGAATGCACCGCGCCCCTCGCCGCGAATCACCGCGTCGGAGGTAGGCCACGGCAGGGCGATTTTCGGCACAGCCCAAGATTATACGTACTAACCCGCCCATCTCCTACCCAGACAGGGGTCGGCAATGCAATGATGGTCGATGCTCTGCCGCGCACCGCATGACTCCCTCGCCACCCTCGCCCTCCTGCTCACGCTGCTGCCGTCTCTCGTGAGCGCCGAAGAAGTCGTGCCCGCTGCGACGTCAGCCGTGTCCACGGCAGCGCCGCGCCGCGACGGGCGCTTTCAGAACAACTACATCGACTTCGTCCCGCGTGGCTTCGGCGCGCTCATGAAATGGAAGCTCGACGCGCTGCGCGAAGGCTTGCCGCCCGAGCCGCGGACGGCGACCCCGCGGCTCGCGCCCGACCTCGACTTCCTCCGCCGCAATGCCGCCGTGGGCATCGCCATGGAGCCGGCCGTCACCTGGATCGGCCACGCGAGCGTGCTGGTGCAGCTCGGCGGCATCAGCCTGCTGACCGATCCGGTGTTCTCGGAGCGCGCGTCGCCGGTGTCTTTCGCCGGACCCCGACGTCAGGGACCGGCGGGCATCGCGGCCGTCGATCTGCCGCGGATCGACGCCGTCGTGATCTCGCACAACCACTACGACCACCTCGACGCTGCCAGCGTCAAGTCGCTGGCAGTGCAGCCCGGCGGCTCGCCGCTCTTCATCGTGCCGCTCGGCGTCAAGGCCTGGTTCACCGATGCCGGCATCGACCGCGTCGTCGAGCTCGACTGGTGGCAGTCGAGACGGGTCGGCGAGGTCGAGGTCGTCCTCGTCCCGGCCCAGCACTGGTCGGGGCGCTCGTTCTCCGACCGTATGGAGACCCTCTGGGGTGGCTACGCCGTCTTCGCCCCGGACTTCCATCTGTTCTTCGCCGGCGACACCGGTTATTCGAAGGACTTCGCCGACATCCACGCCCGCTTCGCCGCACGCCACGGCGGCGCCGGCCGGGGCTTCGACCTGGCGCTGCTGCCGATCGGCGCCTACGAGCCGCGCTGGTTCATGATGGAGCAGCACATCGATCCGGCCGAGGCGGTGCAGATCCATCTCGATCTCGCCGCCCGGCGCTCGATCGGCATCCACTGGGGCACCTTCTCGCTCACCGACGAGGCCCTCGACGAGCCGCCGCGCGCCCTCGAGACCGCGCGCCGCCAGCGCGGACTGGCCGACGACGCGTTCACGGTGATGGCGATCGGCGAGACCCGGCACTTTCCGCGCCGCGGCCCCTGAGGCGCTCTAGACGACGGCGATGTCGAGCCGCATCGCCGCCTCGAGCGTCTCCCCGGGCGCCAGCGCCACCAGGCCGTGCGCCGCTGGCTCGGCCATGTGGATGGCGTTGCTGAGATGGCTCACCGGCTCGACGCAGAAGTAGTCGCGCTCGGGCGGCGTGTAGACGACGAGATAGGGCAGCTCCGAGACCAGCTGCAGCGAGAAGCGCTCGTCGCGGATCCGCGCCCGGCCGCGCCAGCCTTCGAAGCAATGGTCGTAGTCGAGATGCGACAGGGCGGCGTCGATGCCCGGCTGCGCGACCTTGCGCGTCGGCAGCTTGGTGGCGTCCGACTCCCAGCGGGCGGCGGCCTCGACGTGCAGCCGGCTGCGCGCGCGCTTGACGAAGTAGGGGTGAAAGCCCAGGCCGGCAGGCTGCTCGATCTCGCCGGTGTTGGTGAACTGCAGCCGCGCCGAGAACGATTCCGGCGCCAGGGTGAAGTACTGCCGCGCCTCGAACGCGAACGGCCAGTCGGCGTCGCCGTCGTGCTCCAGGCCGAGCACCAGCTCGATCGCGCTCGAGGAGACGATCCGCCATGGCCGCTGCCAGCCGAGACCGTGCAGCGAATGCGGCGAGTCGTCGACGTTGGCGCGGGTCGTGTAGTCGCGGCCTTTCCAGCGAAAGCGCCGGTAGCCGAGCCGGTTCGAGTACGGCAGCAGCGGGTACATCGCCGACGCGCGCGCGCCGTCGAGCGCGGCCGGCTCGGTCGAGCGCAGGATCGGCGTTTCGCGATGCCAGAGCCCGGCGACGGCGCCGCCGAGGTCGGGCCGGAAGGCGAGGCGCAGCGCCCCGGCGTGGAGTTCGTGGTTCAAGTCAGGTCCGCCTTGAGGTAGTGCGCGCCGGGAATCGGATTGAAGTAGTACGGAGGAATTTCCTCGAAGCCGAGGGTGGCGTAGAGCTCGCGCGCCGCCTCCATGTCGTCGAGCGTATCGAGCAGCATCGCCGAGTAGCCCGCGCCGCGGGCCTCGTCGAGCAGGGCCTGGGCGAGCAGCCGGCCGAGGCCGAAGCGGCGAAAGCCGGGGCGCACGAACAGCCGCTTCATCTCGCAGGCATTGGCGTAGTCGACGTCGGCGAGCGGTCGAAGCGCGCCGCACCCTGCCAGCTGGTCGTCGACGTAGGCGAGGAGCAGCTGACCGGCAGGGGCCGCGTAGTCGCCGGGCAGCGACGCCAGCTCGGCGTCGAAATTCTGGAAGCACAGGTCGATGCCGATGCTCGCCGCGTACTCGCGGAACACCGCCGCCGCCTGCGCCAGCTCGGCCGGCGACTCGGCACGGCGCAGCTCGATCGACGGCGCGGCAACGGCTTCGCTCATGGTCGCATTGCCCCTGCGGCGCTCATCCGCCGAGGCGGACGAGGCCGGCCACGCCGAGTGCGCAGACGAGCACAACCACGAGGGCGATCGTCCGCGACCGGCCGTCGTCGACCGCGCCGGGAACGTCGGCGGCGAGGCGCTTGTCGCCATGCCACATCGGCGCTACCAGGTTCTGCCGGCGTCGGAACCCGTAGAAGGCGATCGCGCCGACGTGCAGGGTCACCAGGGCGACGATGATCCATTGGCCGTAGTTCTTGTGCCAGCCGGTCGCCAGGCTGCTCGTCGCCG
>DATCGH010000403.1:0-6844 GCA_036509055.1 Caldimonas sp. | reverse complement strand
CGAGGGCGGCATGGACATCGAGCAGGTCGCCCACGACACGCCGGAGAAGATCCTGAAGGTCTTCATCGACCCGATCCAGGGCCTCGCCGACGCCGATGCCGCCAAGCTCGCTGCCGGTATCGGCATTCCCGCGGCGACGGTGCCGCAGGCGGTCGACGTGCTGAAGAAGCTCTACGCCTGCTACATGGAGACCGACGCCTCGCTGACCGAAATCAACCCGTTGATCCTCGAGGGCGGCAAGAACGGCGGCCCGGAGACGATCAAGGCGCTCGACGCCAAGTTCAACTTCGATTCGAACGCGATCTTCCGCCAGCCCGAGATCGCTGCCTATCGCGATCTCGACGAGGAAGACCCGGCCGAGATCGAGGCCAGCAAGTTCGACCTCGCCTACATCCAGCTCGACGGCAACATCGGCTGCCTGGTCAACGGCGCCGGCCTGGCGATGGCGACCATGGACACGATCAAGCTGTTCGGCGGCGAGCCGGCCAACTTCCTCGACGTCGGCGGCGGCGCCTCGGCGGAGAAGGTGACCGCGGCCTTCAAGATCATGCTCGGCAACAAGAAGGTGGCGGCCATCCTGGTCAACATCTTCGGCGGCATCATGCGCTGCGACACCATCGCCGAGGGCGTGATCGCAGCCTGCAAGGCCACCAACCTGACCGTGCCGCTGGTCGTGCGGATGAAGGGGACGAACGAGGAGCTCGGCAAGAAACTGCTGGCCGACTCGGGTCTGCCGATCATCAGTGCCGACTCGATGGCCGAAGCCGCCAAGGCCGTGATGGCCGCGCTGAAGTGAGCCGGGCACCGACATGAGCATCCTGATCGACAAGAACACGCGTGTCATCACGCAGGGCATCACCGGCAAGACAGGGCAGTTCCACACCCGCACCTGCCGCGAGTACGCCAACGGCAAGGCCTGCTTCGTCGCCGGCGTGAATCCGAAGAAGGCGGGCGAGGACTTCGAAGGCATCCCGATCTTCGCCACCGTCAAGGAGGCGGCGAAGAACACCGGCGCCACCGTCAGCGTGATCTACGTGCCGCCGGCGGGCGCCGCCGCGGCGATCTGGGAGGCGGTGGAGGCCGAGCTCGACCTGGCGATCTGCATCACCGAGGGGATCCCGGTGCGCGACATGCTCGAGGTCAAGGCGAAGATGCGCGTCCGCGAGGCCCAGGGCGGCAAGAAGACGCTCCTGCTCGGGCCGAACTGTCCCGGGCTGATCACCCCCGACCAGATCAAGATCGGCATCATGCCCGGCCACATCCATCGCGCCGGCCGGGTCGGCGTGGTCAGCCGCTCGGGCACGCTCACCTACGAGGCGGTCGCCCAGCTCACCGAGGTCGGCCTCGGCCAGTCGAGCGCGGTCGGCATCGGCGGCGACCCGATCAACGGGCTGAAGCACATCGACGTCATGAAGCTGTTCAACGACGACCCGAACACCGACGCGGTGGTGATGATCGGCGAGATCGGCGGCTCCGACGAGGCCGACGCGGCCCGCTGGTGCAAGGACCACATGAAAAAGCCGATCGTCGGCTTCATCGCCGGCGTCACCGCGCCCCCCGGCAAGCGCATGGGCCATGCCGGCGCGCTGATCTCCGGCGGCGCCGACACGGCCGACGCCAAGCTCGCCGTGATGGAGGAGTGCGGCTTCACGGTGACCCGCAATCCTTCAGAGATGGGCCGGCTGATGAAGGGCCTGCTGTAGGGCGAAGAACAAGGGCCGCTGGCGAACATCGAGCCGGCGCGCGAACGACCCCCAGGAGGACAGCGTGAATCTCGCCAGCCCTGAATTCTGGATCGCGCTGATGCAGATCATCGGCGTGAACATCGTCCTCTCGGGCGACAACGCCGTGGTGATCGCGCTCGCCGCCCGGAGCCTGCCGGTCGATCAGCAGAAGCGCGCCGTCGCCTGGGGCAGCGGCGCCGCGGTGGTGATGCGGATCGTGCTGACGATCGTCGCCGTCGAGCTGCTGCGCCTGCCCTATCTCAAGCTGGTCGGCGCCGGGCTGCTGCTCTGGATTGCGGTCCAGCTGCTCATTCCCGAGGAGGAAGGCGACGACAACGGACCTGCCACCAGCAGCATGGCGTCGGCGATCAAGACGATCCTGATCGCCGACCTGGTGATGAGCCTCGACAACGTCATCGCCGTGGCGGCGGCGGCCAAGGGCAACATCGTGCTGCTGATCATCGGCCTGGCGATCTCGATTCCGCTGGTGGTGTTCGCCAGCCGGCTGCTGCTGGTGCTGATGGATCGCTTCCCGATCATCATCACCCTCGGCGCCGCCTTGCTCGGGTGGGTCGCCGGCGACATGGCCGTCACCGATCCGGTCGTCAAGGATTGGGTCGATCTCCACGCCCCGTTCCTGCACTGGGGGGCGCCGCTGGTCGGGGCCGTCGCCGTGATCGGGGTCGGCAAATGGCTCGCCGCCCGCGTCGTCGCCAAGCGCACCGCCGAAGAGCCGCCGGTGGAGGTCGTGCCGGCCTCCCTGACCGACGACTTCCGCCGCCTGCTGCTTGCCGTCGACGGATCGGCGACGGCCGAGCATGCGGCCAAGCGCGTCCTCGCTCTGCGTCAGCAGCTGCGCGACCGCGACGTCCAGATCCACGTGGTCAACGTCCAGCGGCCGCTGTCCGGCGACGTCAGCAGCTTCGTCGGCGGCAAGACGGTCGAGGAATACCACCGCGAGCGCAGCGAGCAGGCGCTGACGGGAATCCGTGCCCTGTTCGCGTCGGCGGGCGTGCCGATCCAGGAGCATCAGCTGGTCGGCAATCCCGGCCCGACCATCGCCAAGCTGGCGCACGACATCGGCTCCCACGTGATCGTCATGGGCACGCACGGCCTGGAAAGTCGCGCCGGGGCAGTCATCGGCTCCGTCGCCCAGTCGACCCTCGAGCATTCGGGCGTCCCGGTCCTGATGGTGAAGTGAGTCGCCGCCTCGTTGCGGCCCGGCACGCCCGCTCTGCTCGCCGGACGGCCGGCGAGGACGCGGACGAGGGGGCGTGGTGCCGGACCGCGGCACGGCACCTGCCGGAGTTTGTCCGGCGACAAGGCACAATTTGCGCGTTGACCGGCGCGGCGGCGCGCCGGCGCGCATCGCCGAGAGATCCGATTCCCATCCTGGTCCAGCCATGACCCTCGAGTTCCATTGCGCTACCGACACCGGCAGAGCACGCAACAACAACGAGGATTCGGCCGCCGTCGACGAGGCGTCGTCGCTGGTGGTGCTGGCCGACGGCATGGGCGGCTACAACGCCGGCGAGGTGGCGAGCGGGATGTGCACCTCGTTCATCAAGACCGAGCTCGGCCGCTGGCTCTCCGAGGCCTCGGAGTCGGCCACCGACACCGACGTGCGCCGGGCGATGGACATCTGCGTCGACAACGCCAACCGGGCGATCTTCAACGCCGCCAACTCGAACCCGCAGTACGCCGGCATGGGCACGACCCTGGTGGTCGGCGTGTTCCGCGACAACCGCCTGCTGCTCGGCCACGTCGGCGACTCGCGCTGCTATCGGCTCCGGGCCGGGCGGCTCGCCCAGATCACCCACGACCACTCGCTGCTCCAGGAGCAGATCGACTCCGGGCTGATCACCGCCGAGCAGGCGGCGTTCTCGGCCAACAAGAATCTGGTGACGCGCGCGGTCGGGGTCGAGGACACCGTCCTGCTCGAAACCCACCTGCACGACGTGATGCCGGGCGACGTCTACCTGCTCTGCTCCGATGGCCTCTCGGACATGCTCGACGACGAGACGATCGGGCAGCTGTTGCAGAGTTGCGAATTACTGCCGGAAGCCGCGACCGCTCTCATCGACGCGGCCAACGAGGCAGGCGGAAAGGATAATATCTCCGTCGTACTCGTCCGGGTGAAGGGCCCGGCGGGGGCCGCGCGCTCATGGTGGCCGTTTCGCCGCTGATCCGCGCGGGCTGCCGCCGCCCGCCGAAGATCGGCGGGCCTTCGCATAGAGACAAGGGACTCGAGGTCGCATAAGCATGGGCAAACTGGTGGTATCGCTCGACGGGGTCGTGATCAAGGAAGTCCAGATCACGAAGGACAAGACCACCCTCGGCCGTCGTCCCTACAACGACATCGTCATCGACAACCTCGCCGTCTCCGGCGAGCACGCGGTGCTGCAGATGGTCGGGCAGGACGTCTTCATCGAAGACCTCAACAGCACCAACGGCACCTACATCAACGGCAAGGCCGTCAAGAAGCAGCTGCTGGCCCACAACGACACGGTCGAGGTCGGCAAGTACAAGATCAAGTTCATGGTCGACGACGGCACCGACTATGAGAAGACGATGATCATGAAGCCGGGCGCGATGTCCGGCGGCGCCGGCTACACCTCGACTGGCCGGACCTCCGGCTTCGGCGGGCTGGCCAGCGCGGCCCCCGCCGCCAGTGGCAACGTCGGCCCGGCGACGATCCGGGTGATGAACGGCGCCGCCGCCGGCCGCGAGGTCGTCCTCACCAAGGTCGTTACCACCGTCGGCAAGCCCGGCGTCCAGGTCGCCTCGATCACCAAGCGGCCCACCGGCTACGTGCTGGCCCACGTCGAAGGCGCGTCGCGGCCGACGGTCAACAGCACGCCGCTCGCCGGCGAGACCGTCAGCCTGAAGAACGGCGACGTGATCGAGCTCGCCGGGACGCAGATGCAGTTCGTCCAGGCGGCCTGAATCCCCTCTCCCTTCGCCCGCGAAGGGAAGCGAGCCGATCATTCCGCGTGACGCATTTCACGACCTGAGCCGGCCCCGCGCGCCGCCCCCCCGGGTGACGGGGATTCCGGTCATTGGCCGCTTGCGCCGCGCCCCGTCCGGCCCGAACATCGTCCGATGATCGTTCAGGTGCTCGGCTGCTCCGGTGCCATCGCGGCCGGCTGCAAGACGACGTCGTTCCTGCTGGACGACGACGTCCTGGTCGACGCCGGCACCGGCGTCGGCGACCTGACGCTCGAGGCGCTGGCCAGGATCGAGCACATCCTGATCACCCATTCGCACCTCGACCACGTGCTGTCGATCGGCCTCCTGGCCGACAGCGTGATCCGCCAGCGCCAGCTCGAGGGTAGGCCGCCGATCTGGGTGCACGCGCTGCCCGAGACGCTGGCGGCCCTGCGCACCCACATCTTCAATGGCGTGATCTGGCCCGACTTCACCCGGCTGCCGAGCGCCGAGCACCCGGTATTGGCGATGACTCCGATCGCGGTCGGCGAGACGATGTTGCTCGGCGGCAAGAAGATCGAGGTGCTTCCGGCCGCGCACACCGTGCCGGCGGTGGGCTTCGGCGTCGATGTCGGCGCCGCCGGCTGGTGGATCTTCACCGGCGACACCGGGCCCAACCCGGCCCTCTGGGAGCGGCTGCAGACGATGAACGTGGCCCACCTGGTGATCGAGACGGCCTTCGGCGACGACGAGCGCCAGCTCGCCCGCATCAGCCGCCACCTCTGCCCCGCGGCGCTCGGCCACGAGCTGAAGAACCTCGCCGGCAGCGTCGACGTGCACATCACCCACATCAAGCCGGGCGAGATGGACGCCGTGATGTCCGAGATCGGCCGGCTCGGCTCGCCGCACCGGATCTCGGCGCTGGCGGCCGGCCAGACCATGAGCCTGGGCCCTGGGCAAACCCGGACCTAGGGCTGAGCCGCTGCCGCGTGCGAAACGACCGGCAGCCATGACCAGATGCGTCACGATTGGCCGGATCAGGGCGCAAGCGCCGTCGGGTGGTGACCGTTTGTGTCAGCTGAGCGGCTTCAGTTCACGAAAAACAGCAAAACGATGGTGGCACGGCCCCTGCAATGAACTGGTGGTCTTTCACCCCTCAGTTCTCTCTAGGAGTCTTTCACCATGAAGCGTTCCATCCAAAAGGGTTTCACCCTTATCGAGTTGATGATCGTCGTCGCGATCATCGGCATCCTGGCGGCGGTTGCGCTGCCGGCCTACCAGGACTACACGGTCCGCGCGAAGATCACGGAAGGCGTGATCGGCATGACGTCGCCGAAGACCATGGTCAGCGAGGCGTTCCAGGCGGACGGCCTGACCGGTGTCGCGGCTGCCGCTGCGGCCTACAACGCGGCTCCGCTCGCCGACAAGACCTCGAAGTACGTGGCCAACATGGTGATCACCCCCGGCAACGGCCTGATCACGATGACCACCGCGGGTCCGGCTTCGGGCCTGCCGACGGTCGCCCAAGGCGTGACGCTGACGATGACGCCGAACGTGCAAGGCGCGGTTCTCGCGGCGCTGACGGGTGCGGTCGACTGGGCTTGCGCGAGCAACCTCAACGCGACCGCCACCGCCAAGGGTCTGGTTGTCGCTACTGCCGGCACGCTGCCTTCGAAGTACGCGCCTGCCGAGTGCCGCTGAGCAACCGGCGTTCGTCTTCACAGAAAAGGCGCTTCGGCGCCTTTTCCTTTTTGCGCGGCCCATTCGCATCTGACAAAACCCGTCATCGCGAATTCGCCCGTCCCGGCGAGAGTTTCCGTTTGTGTCAACCAACCGAACGCAGTTCACACCTTTCGCCCTCCCGCGTGGTGGCACGGGCCCTGCGAAGAAGTGAGGATCCTTCTTCACTACTTCCAGCCGGAGTCTCCATGAAGCGTTCCATCCAGAAGGGTTTCACCCTCATCGAGTTGATGATCGTCGTCGCGATCATCGGCATCCTGGCGGCGGTTGCGCTGCCGGCCTATCAGGATTACACGATACGCGCGAAAGTCTCGGAGCTGGTGCTCGCCGCGGCCAACGCGAAGGTGACGGTTGCCGAGAACGTGCAGACCAACGGCACCATCGGCAGCGCCGGCGCGGGTGCCACGATCACGGTGTCCGGCAAGGTCACTGGCGGTAACGTCGACCAGCTG
>DATCGH010000402.1:0-2646 GCA_036509055.1 Caldimonas sp. | reverse complement strand
ACGCGGCGACGGCCGCGCGGCCGGTCAGCGGGCGGAGGACGTGCCTTCGGGCGTCGTCGCCTTCGACGTCGATGTCGCCGACGACGGGGTGGTCGCCTTGCCCCCAGCCAGCGACTGGTCGCCGCCGCTCATGGCCGCGGTCATCGCCTGGCCGCCGGTGCCGCTCGCAGACGACGCCGCGCCGCCCTGCAGCGACCGCTGGCCCTCCTTCACCTCGATGCGACGGCTGCCCTCCTGAACCTCGGGACGCTTGGGCATGCGCAGCTTCAGCACGCCGCCGTCGAATTCGGCCTGCACGTCGTTCGCTTCCGGGCGGAACGGCAGCTGCACGCTGCGCTGGAAGCGGCCGTAGCTGCACTCGCTGAGGTGGGCGTTTTGCTGCTTGTCGTCGCGGCGGCTCCGCTTCTCGCCGCTGATGGTGAGCAGGTCGCCGTCGAGCCGGACGTCGAGGTCGGCGCGGTCCACGCCGGGTAGCTCGGCCTCGACCGTGAGCTCCTGATCGCTCTCGTGGATGTCGAGTCGGGGGGCCGAGGCGTAGGCGGCGGCGGTGCTGCCACCCCAGTCGCCGCCGCCGCCCCCACCGAAGCTGAACACGTCGTCGAACAGGCGGTTCATCTCGCGGTGCAGGTCGAGCAGCGGGTCGTAGGTGCGCAGGCCGCGGCCATAGGGAGCAAGGAATCGGGTCGCCATGTGCGTCTCCTTGGCTTGGTTGATCGGAGTCGTTTCGCGGCAATGGCCGTGCCCATTTGCGGGGCTCGCGCCGGCCGGCCGCGGGCCGCCGGACGACCGGCGCCGACCGGGCGGGGACCGGGACGTTACGATGCGCACATGGCCGACCCCACGCCCCAGGACATCGAGCGCTTCATCGCCGCCGGGCTCGCCTGCGACCACGTCGAGGTCGAGGGCGACGGCCGCCATTTCTTCGCCACCATCGTGTCGTCCGAATTCGAGGGCAGCAGCCGCGTCGCCCGCCAGCGGCGCGTCTACGCCGCCCTCGGCGACCGCATGCGCGAGCAGATCCACGCGCTTTCGATGAAGACGCTCACCCCGGCCGAATTCCGCAACGACGCCGCCTGACGCGCCCCGCGCGCCGCCCCCGATCAGCCCATGGACAAACTCCGCATCCGCGGCGGCCGCCGCCTCGCCGGCGAGGTCGCCATCTCCGGCGCCAAGAACGCCGCCCTGCCCGAGCTCTGCGCCGCCCTGCTGACCGCCGAGCCGGTGCTGCTCTCGAACGTGCCGCGGCTGCACGACGTGTCGACGATGCTCAAGCTCCTGCGGCAGATGGGCGTGGCCGCCGATGCGTCGGGCGAGGCCGAGGCGACCGTCGCCCTCGACGCCAGCAAGGTGATGCACAAGGAGGCGCCCTACGACCTGGTGAAGACGATGCGCGCCTCGATCCTGGTGCTCGGGCCCCTGGTCGCCCGCTTCGGCGAGGCCCGGGTGTCGCTGCCGGGCGGCTGCGCCATCGGCACCCGGCCGGTCGACCAGCACATCAAGGGCCTGCAGGCGCTCGGCGCCGACATCACGGTCGAGCACGGCTACATCGTCGCCCGCGCCTCGCGGCTGAAGGGTGCACGGGTCACGACCGACATGGTCACGGTCACCGGCACCGAGAACCTGCTGATGGCGGCGACCCTCGCCGAGGGCGAGACGGTGCTCGAGAACGCCGCCCAGGAGCCGGAGATTCCCGACCTGGCCGAGATGCTGATCGCCATGGGCGCGCGGATCGAGGGCCACGGCACGAGCCGGATCCGGATCGAGGGCGTGCGCGAGCTTCACGGCGTCGCCCACCGCACCATCCCCGACCGGATCGAGGCCGGCACCTTCCTCTGCGCCGTCGCCGCGACGGGCGGCGAGGTGCTCTTGCGCGGCGCCCGTGCCGACCACCTCGAGGCGGCGATCGAGAAGCTGCGCGAAGCTGGGGCGACGATCGAGGCCGGCGAGGGCTGGATTCGCATCCGCGCCGACGGCCGGCCGCGCGCCGTGAGCTTTCGCACCAGCGAGTACCCGGCCTTCCCGACCGACATGCAGGCGCAGTTCATGGCGCTCGACGCCATCGCCGACGGCGCCGCCTCCGTGGCCGAGACGATCTTCGAGAACCGCTTCATGCACGTGCCCGAGCTGATGCGGCTCGGCGCCCGGATCGAGGTCGACGGCCGGGTGGCGGTGATCCAGGGCGTCGACAAGCTCTCGGGCGCGACCGTGATGGCAACCGACCTGCGCGCCTCCGCCGGGCTGGTCATCGCCGGCCTGGTGGCCGAGGGCGAGACGGTGGTCGACCGCATCTACCACCTCGACCGCGGCTACGACCGCATGGAAGCCAAGCTCAGGGCGCTGGGCGCCGACATCGAGCGGGTGAAGGCGTCGTGACGGCCGGCGCGGCACCGCCGGGGAGGCCGGCGTGATCACGCTGGCGCTCTCCAAGGGCCGGATCCTCGACGAGTCGCTGCCGCTCCTCGCCGCCGCCGGCATCGCCCTCGCCGAGGACCCCGAGGCCAGCCGCAAGCTCATCGTCGCCACTTCGCGGCCCGACCTGCGCATCGTCCTGGTCCGCGCCAGCGACGTCCCGACCTACGTGCAGCACGGCGGCGCCGACCTCGGCGTGGTCGGCCTCGACACCCTGCTCGAGCACGGCGGCGAGGG
>DATCGH010000401.1:0-5305 GCA_036509055.1 Caldimonas sp. | reverse complement strand
CGCGACAGGATGGTGGTCTCGCCGATGTCCCGGGCGGTCTGCTCGATCAGACCGGGCGTGATCGTGAAGCCCCAGTTCGAGATCACCTGCGCGGCCTGCGCCGGCGTGGTGCCGATCACCGCCGCCGGCGAGTTCATCGCGAAGTAGATGCCCGGGTCGAGCACGCAGGCGGCGGTGAGCGCCATCACCGCGACGAACGATTCCGCCAGCATGCCGCCGAAGCCGATGAAGCGGGCGTGCGACTCCTTCTCGATCATCTTGGGCGTCGTGCCCGAGGAGATCAGCGAGTGGAAGCCCGACACCGCGCCGCAGGCGATGGTGATGAACAGGAACGGGAACAGCTGGCCCGAGAACACCGGCCCGGTGCCGTCGAGGAAGCGCGTGGTCCGCGGCATCGCCAGCGGCGGCGCGACGAGGTAGATGCCGAGCGCCAGCGCCACGACCGTGCCGATCTTCAGGAAGGTGCTCAGGTAGTCGCGCGGCGCGAGCATCAGCCACACCGGCAGGCTGGCGGCGACGGCGCCGTAGACGATGAGCGCCCAGGCGAGCTGCGTGCCGGTGAGCGTGAACAGCGGCGCCCAGGACGGGCTTTCGGCCACCAGGCGGCCGGCGAAGATCGACGCCAGCAGCAGCACCACGCCGAAGACCGAGGCTTCGCCGACCCGCCCGGGGCGGATCACCCGCATGTACACGCCCATCAGCAGCGCGATCGGAATGGTGGCGGCGATCGTGAACAGGCCCCAGGGGCTCGCGGTGAGCGCCTTCACCACCACCAGCGCGAGCACGGCCAGGATGATGATCATGATCGCCAGCACGCCGACCAGCGCCAGCGCGCCGGGGATCGGGCCGAGCTCCATCTTGATCATCTCGCCGAGCGACTTGCCGTCGCGCCGCATCGACGCGAACAGAACGATGAAGTCCTGCACCGCGCCGGCGACCACCACCCCCACCAGGATCCACAACGTGCCGGGCAGGTAGCCCATCTGCGCCGCCAGCACCGGCCCGACCAGCGGCCCCGCCCCGGCGATGGCCGCGAAGTGGTGGCCGTACAGCACGACCTTGTTGGTCGGCACGTAGTCCAGGCCGTCGTTGTGGCGCACGGCCGGCGTCGGCCGCGAGTCATCGAGCCCCAGCACCTTTTCGGCGATGAACTTGCCGTAGAAGCGGTAGGCGATGAAGTAGACGCAAAGTGCCGCCGTCACCAGCCACACCGCGTTGACGCTTTCGCCCCGCCCCAGCGCGAGTGCCGCGAACGAGATGGCACCGAGAATGGCCAACGCCGACCACAGCAGCACGGGTCCGAGCTTGTTGTTCATGGCAACTCCTCCGCTGGATTCGGAGTCTTGCACTCCGCGCGGTCGGCGGGAAGCCTGCGGCGAAAGCCCTTGCCTGCAGTGGAGTTGTCGCCGGTCTGTCCGTACCACGGCGGGATGCGTCGCCGCACCGCGCGCAGCCCTGACGCGACGGGCGGTCGACCCGCTCCGTGGCTGCATCGCCTGATTGCCATCCGGATCGCGAGTGTCGATACTTCCGCTGCACGGCGTCGAATTGCGAAGGGTCTGCTGACGCCCGGGTTGTCGCTCTCGGCCTGGAGGATGCATGCACGCGAGGCGGCGGATGCTGATCGCACTCTGCGGCGCGAGCCTCGTCACGCCCTGCCCTATCGCGGCCGCGCAGGCCGCGGCCAAGGTCCATCGCATCGGCTGGCTGGTGTCCAGCGTGACGACGCCGGGCGAGACCTACCGTCAATTCGTCCAGCGCGCAAAGCAGCTCGGCCACGTCGAAGGCCAGACGCTTCTGATCGACTACCGCTCGTTCGACACCCTCGATGAAGGAAAAGCGCTGGCCGCCGAGCTGGTGCGGGGCAAGGTGGATCTCATCGTCGCGCAAGCACCGCCCGCGCTGCTCGCCGCGCGCAGCGCCACGCAATCGGTGCCGATCGTCACGTTCTTCATCGGCGACCCCGTTCGCATGGGCATCGTGCCGTCGCTCGCGCGCCCCGGCGGCAACGTCACCGGCTTCACCTTTGACACCGGCGCAGAAGCGACCGGCAAGTTGCTCGAGCTCGCGAAGGAGCTCCTTCCGAAGGCACGCGGCTTCGGACTGTTGTGGAACCAAGAGAACGACACCGGTCCGTTCTACGCCCGGGAATTCGAGTCGCACGCGGGCACGCTCGGGTTGGCGCTCGTGTCGGTCGGCGTCCGCACACCGGAGGAGTTCGCGCCCGCGTTCGACCGGATGGCACGCGAGAAGGCCGGTGCCGTCTTCGTCTTTCCGGATCCGTTCACGGTCCGACAACGTCCGGTGCTGAGCGCCGCACTGGGTCGCTATCGCCTGCCGGCTATATGGGGCTCGGTGGCGAATCCATTGCAAGGGGCGGTGGTCACCTTCAGCGCCAACGTCGATGGCCAGCCGCGCGGCGCGGCCGAGTACATGGACCGCATCCTCAAGGGAGCCGCTCCAGGCGAGCTGCCGTTCCAGCAGCCGACGAAGTCCGATTTGATCATCCACACGAAGACCGCGCGCGAGCTCGGCGTGCCGATCCCGCGCTCATTGCTAGTCCGCGCCGACCGCGTCGACGAGCAATAGCCAAGTTTCAGTTTGCACGCGGCCGTGCGCCGCGGCGTCGACGAGGGCTTGCGCCAGCTGGCGCACCGCCACCTCTGGGCGCAGAATCGGCAGAACAGCTCGCCACGAACGTTTCTACGCGAGCGCCCCCTTCGACCTGGGCCGGCATGGAAACGCGCCTGAGCACCCACACCGTCAAGCCGTCGGACCGAATCGCCTATTGGCGCGATGCGATCTGCTCGACCTTCGTGCGCCTCGACCTCGAATGCGATCCGCGTTCGCCGTTCCATTGCCAGCTCGACATCCGGCGGACCGCAAAGTTCGACCTGATCTCGGTGGCGGGCAGCGCCCAGCGTGTCAGCCGCAGCCTGCGCCATGTCAGCGAGGACCCCGCCGAAAGCCTGATCGTCATGCTGCAGCACGAAGGCGACTGCATTGCCACGCAGGACGGGCGCGAGATCCATCTGCCGGCACGGGCGCTGGCGTTCCTCGATAGCCGCCGGCCGTATTCGCTGCGCTTTCCGGCGGCCTTCCGCCAGACCGTGGTCAAGGTCGGCCCCGGCGTGCTTGAGCACCGGCTCGGATCGCTGAGCGCCTTCACCAGCCGCCCGGTCGAACCTCGTTCCCGTCCCGGCCGGCTGGCGCGAATCGCCCTTGCCGAGCTCGGCCGCGAGAAGCGCGACAACGTCGCGCTGCCGCTGGCCAACATTGCCTTCGACCTGCTGGGGCTGGCGCTGGCCGAAGTCGGGCGCTCGGCGGCGGAGCCGGCGCGGATGGCGGAAATGCGGGTGCATTGGGCCAAGGCGCAGATCGCGTCGTCGCTGCGCGACCCCGACCTGTCGCCGGCGGTCGTCGCGGCGAAGCAGGGCGTCTCCCTGCGTCTGCTGCAGCGCCTCTTCGCCGCCGAAGGCGAGAGCCTGTCCGACTGCATCCTCGAGCAACGCCTGCTGCGCTGTCACGACGTGCTGCAGGATCCGGCGCAGGCGGCGCGCCCCATCACCGACATCGCATTGTCCTGGGGCTTCGCCGACGCCAGCCACTTCGCGCGCGCCTTCCGGCGCCGCTTTGCGCACTCGCCGAGCGAGGCACGGCGCCGGGCCTTGCCCGGCTGACCCGCCGCAGCGGGCGCATCCGCGCCCGCCATGTTCGCGTCGGGGCCGGTCCAAGTTCGCCTGGGGACCGGCCGTGCGCGGTGTTCCGTCGTTCAATGGACCGGCGCGAGCGCGCGCCCGGCCCGGCATCCGTCGGCCGGTCTCGGGAGCATGCGATGAAGTCCACCCAGAAGGTCCTGAATGGTCACCCCGCGGTCAAGGTCGCGATCGTGCAGACCGCGCCGGTCTTCTTCGACCGGCAGAAGACGATCGACAAGGCGTGTCGGAAGATCGAGGAGGCGGCTCGCGAGGGCGCGCAGATCATCGTCTTCAGCGAAGCCTGGATCGCCGGTTATCCCTATTGGGGCGAAGGCTGGGAGTCGCGCGTCGGCGACTGGATGGATGTGCGGGCGCGGTTCTACGACAGCACGCTGATGATCGACGACGACGACACCCAGCGGCTGTGCGACGCCGCGGCGCGCGCCAACGCCGTCGTCGTGATCGGCTGCAACGAGATGGACCCGCGGCCCGCGGTGCATACGATCTACAACACGCTCTTGTTCATCGGCAACCATGGCGAGGTGCTGGGCCGGCGCCGCAAGATGATGCCGACGTTCGTCGAGCGGGCCGTCTGGGGCTGCGGTGACGGTTCCGACCTGCAGCCGGTCGAAACCGACTACGGCCGCATCGGCGGCCTGATCTGCGGCGAGAACCTGATGACCCTTGCCCGGGCGCACCTGATCGCTCAAGGCGAGGACTTCCATGTCGCCGTCTTCCCCGGCGCGTTCGCCCTCCACACCGGGCCGAAGCTGGAGGAATTCGATGCGACGGCCGAGAGCTTCTGGGGCTATTCGAGCTGCCGCGCCCACGCCTTCGAAGCGGGCGCCTTCGTGCTCGGCTCCTGCGGCTTCATCACCGAGGCCGACTTCCCTACCGACTTCGCCTTGCGCGACAGCCTCAACATCGACTACGCGAAAGGCGGCAGCGCGGTCTACGCACCGATCGGCATTCCCCTGGCGCCACCGACGCCCGGCGACACCATCGTCTATGCGGTGTGCCCGGCGCAGTTCGTGAAGATCGCCAAGGCCGTGATTGACACCGTCGGCCACTACGCCCGGCCCGATCTCTTCACCCTGTCGATGCACGCCCGGCCGCACCAGCAAATCGTACGGCGCGCGGTGGAGTCGGCCCCGACGGGCGAGCTGAGCCGGATCGCCGACCGGCACGAGGTCAGCATCGCGGAGTTGGAGGCCGCAGTCAGCGAGAAGCGGGCAGCGTAGCGTCGCTCGAGGACGGGCAAGGGACCGGCAACGCGGCAACGCGGGCCGGACGCGGCGGAGCGCACGGGCGCCGTCCGGGCCGGCATTTCGCCGGGTACAGTGCGCCCACGTTTTGCCGCCGTGGTTGTCCGCATGCGTCGTGTCGCGTCCTCGCTCGCCGTCCTCGTCCTGATCGCCGCCTGCACCACGATCGCCACCCGGCCCTTCGACGACCTGTTCGGCCCAGCCGACCCGAAACGCTTCGACCATCCGCTCGCGCCGCCTGCGGGGCAGTCGTATGCAGAGACCATCCAGCCCATCCTCGACCGTCGCTGCGTGGTCTGCCACGCCTGCTACGACGCGCCTTGCCAGCTGAAGACGACCAGC
>DATCGH010000400.1:0-5335 GCA_036509055.1 Caldimonas sp. | reverse complement strand
CCATGCCAGCCTCGGAGAAGCTGCGCGACTTCTTCACCAGCTTGTCCTCGATGTCCTGGAGGACGCGCTCGATGATGTCGCCGATCTGCTCCATGTTGATCGTGAACGAGACGATGTCGGTCCAGCGCCGGCTCTCGTCCTTGGAGAGGGCCTCGCCGGAGATCTGCGTCAGGTAGAACTTGATCGCCGAATAGAGCTCGTCGACCGTGTCGTCGAGCTTGCGCAGTTCCTCCGAGAGCTTCAAATCGTTCTTGCGCAACACCGGAAGGATGCCGCGCAGCATCGTCTCGACGATGTCGGCCTGGTGCAGCGCCTCGCGCGCTGCGCACGAGATCGCGAGCGAGGGCATGTTGAGGGCCAGCGGATCGAGGTGGCGCGGCCTGAGGCTCCCGGCGCCCGGGTGCGGGTCGGCCAGCCAGCGGTCGACGGTGCGGCCGACCAGCCCGGTGAAGCCGATGAAGACCACCGCGAGGACGAGGTTGAAGGCGAGGTGAAAGCCGACGACCTGCTGGTGCACCGAGGGCAGCAGCTGCTGCAGCAGGACGTGCACCTGCGGCAGGAATACCATGAAGAGAACCGCGCCGAGCGACTTGAAGATCAGGTTGCCGAGCGGCAGCCGCCGCACCTGGGAAGCAGCGTTGGCGGTGGCGAGCATGGCGAGGATGCCGCTGCCGATGTTGGCGCCGATCACCAGGCCGAGCGCCACCGTCACCGGGATGACGGCGGAGGTGGCGAGGGTGGCGATCAGCAGCACCACCGCCAGGCTCGAGTAGGAGAGCACCGTCAGCGCCGCGCCGACGACGACGTCGAGCAGGATCTCGTTCGGCAGGGCGACGAGCAGCGCCCGGACTTCGGGCGATTCGGTCAGCGGCCGGGTCGCGCCGACGATCAGCTGCAGCGCCAGGGTGATCAGCCCGAGGCCGATCAACACCCGGCCGAACGCGCCGACGCCGCTGTTCTGGCGCGAGATGAAGACCACCACGCCGACGAAGATCAGGAGCGGCGAGAGCCACGACAGGTCGAGGGAAAACACCACGGCCATGACGCTGGTGCCGACGTCGGCGCCGAGCATCACCGCCAGGGCGGCGCTGGTGGTGACCAGGTTCTTGCCGACGAAGGAGGCGACGATCAGGCAGGTGGCTGTGCTCGACTGCACCAGGCTGGTCACGCCGAGCCCGGCGATCAGGGCACGGAAGCGGTTGCCGAAGCTGTGCGCCAGGACCCGGCGCAGGTTCTCCCCGAACACCCGCAGCATGCCGGTGCGCACGATGTGCGTGCCCCAGACCAGGAGGGCGATCGCGGCGAGGAGGTTGAGGAGGTGGATCAACTTGGTAGCGTCTTCCCGGTTGTTCTTTGGTCGGTCGGTCGATCAGTCGACGTGATTGAGAACGAGGTCGAAGGCGTCGAAGTTGCGCCAGCGCCGCTCGGGGTCGACGTCCTTCAGGCGGCGGTTGACGATCAGCGGCACCCGCTGCTCGGAGACGCCGCCGTGCGAGCGCAGCGGCACTTCGAGCGCGGAGAGGTCGTGGCGCGCGACCGAGGTGCCGATCACCTTGGAGCGCTCCGAGACGACCACCAGATCGCCGATCCGGTCGGCCGGGAGCTCGAAGAAGGCGGCGGCCTCCTCGCGCGAGCGCACGCTCTCGACGCCGCGCAGCGCGGCGAGGCGCGCGGCCAGCGCCTTCGCATCGACGTCCTTTGGCAGGTAGACGGTGGCGAACGAGCCGAGCGCACCGTGGTGGACGACGTACGGGTCGGTGATCGGCAGGATCACCCGGGCGCGGCCGGCGCCGAGCCAGCCGTCGAGCAGATCCTGGAGGTAGAGCACGTCAGGCGCCCCGTCCATGCCGGTCTTGGCGTTCATGCCGTGATCGGCGGTGAGGGCGATGACGCAGCCGAGGGCGTCGAGCTTGCCCAGGTAGCCGTCCATCATCCGGTAGAAGGCGTCCGCGCCTTCGGTGCCCGGCGCGTGCTTGTGCTGCACGTAGTCGGTGGTCGAGAGGTACATCACATCGGGCCGGCGCTCGTGCGACATCAGCTCGACGCCGGCGGCGAACACGAATTCCGACAGCGCGGCGCTGTAGACCGACGGCACCGGCATGCCGACCCGCTCGACCACCTCGTCGATGCCGTTCTCGTCCTCGGTGGCCTCGTCGGCCTTCTCGGCGGAGAAGCAGATGCCCTTCATGCCGTGGCCGAGGAGCTTCCTGAGCTTGTCCTTGGCGGTGATGACCGCCAAAGACTGGCCGGCATTGGCGAGGCCGGCCAGGATGGTCGGCGCGCGCAGCCACTTCGGGTCGTTCATCATCACCTCGGTGCCCGAGGCGACATCGAACAGGTAGTTGCCGCAGATGCCGTGCACCGAAGGCGGCACGCCGGTGACGATCGACAAATTGTTCGGGTTGGTGAAGCTCGGGATCACGCAGTCGGCGGTGAGCACCGTGCCGGTGGCCAGCACCTCCTTCATCCAGGGCGTGTGGCCGTGCGCCACCGCCTGGGCGATGTAGTCGGGTTCGCAGCCGTCGACGCAGACGACGACGGTGGGCTGGCGGGCCAGGCGGTAGGGGCGGGCGTTGATTTCGATCATCGCGTTGTCTTCTGTGCGGCGGGCTCGGCCGGGCTGTCGACGGCCGCTCCGCGCGGATGGTTCTTGAGGGTGCGGGCCTTGCTTTCCATGACGTGCTCGAACATCGCACGCCCGGCCAGCTCGGCGTCGCCCGAGGCGATCGCCTTGACGATCTGCCGATGCTCGTTGGCCGAAACCGGCAACAAGCTGGCCTCGGCCAGGTTGAGGCGGCGAAACAGGCTCAGCTCCTTGATCAGCTTCCGGTAGATCGCGGTCAGCTTCGCGTTGCCCGCCAGCTCGACGGCGCGGTCGTGGAAGCGCAGGTTGAGCAGGTGGTAGGTGTGTGCGTCCTTGGCCTTGGCTGCCTGCTCCATCTGCTCGACCAGGGCGCGCACTTCCTTCAGTGCCGCCGGGGTGATGCTTTCGGCCAGGCGCCGGCCGGCGAACTCCTCCATCGTCGCCCGCAGGTCGAAGATATCGATCGCCTCCTCGACCGGGAGGCTGCGCACGAACACGCCGCGGTTCTTCTCGGTGCGCACCAGCCCCGCTTCCTCGAGCATGCGGAAGGCCTCGCGCAGCGGCCCGCGGGAGACGCCGAGACGGGCGGCCAGGGCCATCTCGGTGAGTTTTTCGCCCGGTGGCAGCTCGCCGGAGAGGATCATCCGCTCGAGCTCGCTCTGCACCACGCTCGACAGCGAGCTGGTCTGCAGGAGCGTGATGGTCGGGTGGGGCGCGGGTGGGGCAGCGGCGACTGCAGCGGACATGCATGGAGTAGACCCGTCCGATCGCCGATTGTCAACAATCTCCAAGAAACAGTTGACGCTTTCGTCGCGCGCCCCCTAGACTGCCCGGGCGACGGAGTCCGCGAAGGACTGTCATCGAATTGGCATACGCTTTGCACGCGCGGGCGGAGTTTCCTTCGCTCGTTCACACAATCAATCCAGGGGAGTTCGCATGAAACCGGGTTCATTCAAGGCGCTGCTTGGCGCGCTGCTCGCGGCCGCTTCCTTCGGCGCGCTCGCGCAGAAGACCACGCTCACCGTCTACACCGCGCTCGAGACCGACCAGATCAAGGCCTACGAGACCGGTTTCAACAAGGTCAACCCGAACATCGAGATCAAGTGGGTGCGCGACTCCACCGGCGTCATCACCGCCAAGCTGCTGGCCGAGAAAGGCAATCCGCAGGCCGACGTGGTGATGGGCGTGGCCGCTTCCAGCCTGGCCCTGCTCGATTCGCAGGGCATGCTCATCCCCTACGCGCCGCTCAACCTTGACGCGATCATGTCGGCCTACCGCGACAAGAAGAACCCGCCCGCCTGGTTCGGCATGGACGTCTGGGGTGCGACGGTCTGCTTCAACACCGTTGAGGCGCAGAAGAAGGGCATTCCCAAGCCCGAGACCTGGAAGGACCTGACCAAGCCCGCCTACAAGGGTCAGATCGTGATGCCGAACCCGGCGTCATCGGGCACCGGCTTCTTCGACGTCACCGCCTGGCTCACGCTCTGGGGCGATCAGGACGGCAAGGGCGGCGGCTGGAAGTACATGGACGCGCTGCACGAGAACATCGCCCAGTACACCCACTCCGGCTCCAAGCCCTGCAACATGGCGGCCGCCGGCGAGTACGTGATCGGCATCTCGTTCGAGTACCGGGCCAACGCCAACAAGGCCAAGGGCGCGCCGATCGACCTGGTGTTCCCGAAGGAGGGCCTCGGCTGGGACCTCGAGGCGTTCGCGATCCACAAGGGCACGAAGAACCTCGAGGCCGCGAAGAAGCTCGCCGACTGGGCCTCGAGCAAGGACGCGATGGTGCTCTACGGCAAGAACTTCGCGATCACCGCGCAGCCAGGCGTCGCTTCGCCGCTTCCCAATGTGCCGGCCGACTACGAGAGCCGACTGGTGAAGATGGACTTCAAGGTGGCTGCCGACAACCGCGCCCGTGTCCTCGACGAGTGGAACAAGCGCTACAACGCGAAGTCCGAGCCGAAGAAGTAAAGGCTTTATGGCCGAGTACCTGCGCCTGCAAGGCATCCGAAAGTCGTTCGGCACCTTCCAGGCGCTCTCCGACATCGACCTGACGATCGAGCAGGGCGAGTTCGTCTGCTTCCTCGGCCCGTCCGGCTGCGGCAAGACGACCCTGCTGCGCATCGTCGCCGGCCTGGAGACGCAGACCGCCGGCAGCATCTTCCAGGCCGGACGCGACATCTCGATCCTGCCGCCGGCCGAGCGCGACTACGGCATCGTCTTCCAGTCGTACGCGCTCTTTCCCAACCTCTCGGTCGCCGACAACGTCGGCTACGGCCTGGTGAACCGCAAGGTGCCGAGGGCGACGATCGCCGCCCGGGTCGAGGAGCTGCTGAAGCTGGTCGGCCTGCCGGGCAGCGGCGCCAAGTTTCCGGCCCAGCTCTCCGGCGGGCAGCAGCAGCGGATCGCCCTGGCGCGGGCGCTCGCCACCTCACCCGGCCTGCTGCTGCTCGACGAGCCGCTGTCGGCGCTCGACGCGATCGTCCGCGTCCACCTGCGCCAGGAGATCCGCTCGCTGCAGAGAAAGCTCGGCGTCACCACCATCATGGTCACGCATGACCAGGAGGAGGCGCTCTCGGTCGCCGACCGGATCGTCGTCATGAACCATGGCGTGATCGAGCAGGTGGGCACGCCGATGGAGGTCTACCGCGACCCGGCGACGCCCTTCGTTGCCGATTTCGTCGGCAAGATCAACGTCCTCACCGGCCGGCTCCATCCGGGGCGCGACCTGCGCATCGGCGCCAGCCG
>DATCGH010000399.1:0-2412 GCA_036509055.1 Caldimonas sp. | reverse complement strand
GACCCGCTCTGGGGCCCGGGCTTTCATTGTTCCCGGGCCATCCTAGAAGAAGGCGGGGTCCGCGTGCTCCATCTCCCGCACGATCCGGCCCGGATGCATTCGCTGACGCTCGGAGAGCGACCCTCGGACACCTGAACGCCGCGGAACTCAGCGCGGCACCTGCCGGTCGAGGCTCAATCCACGTCGGCGACGAACTCGATCATGCGCCAGCCGCCGCGTGTCGGCCCGAGATGGAAGCCATAGGGCTTGCACCAGAGCACGAGGCGATCGCCCTCGGGTTGCGCGGGCGCGCGCCGCAGGCAGCGGCGAACGGACGGCGTGAACAGCGCCGGCACCGCCTCGGCGACGAAGGCCTCGCGGCCGAGTTCGCGGCCTTCGTAGCGGAAGGGCAGGGCGCTCAGCTCCGCCAGGGCAGCCGCGTCGGGCGCCGCCGCGGCGGCGCGGAAGCGTTCGACGAAATCGCGCCCCGCCGCGGCGTCGGACGCAGCCATCGCCGGCAGCATCGACAGCACGAGGAGGCCGGGCAGCAGCCGGCGGGTCGATGCCTTCATCGCGCTCACCCGAGGCCGAGGTGCGGCTGCCAGGCGTAGCCCGAGCGCGTCACCAGGGCGCACAGCAAGGTGACGATGGCGTCGGCGTCCGAGGCCGTCGGGGCCACGGCCTGCGGCGACGGCTCGGCCCGGCCATCGTGCAGGACCAGGCGTGTGGCCTGCAGCCGCGCGGGGTCGATCATCGAGCTCTGCGCCACGCGCGACGAGATCCGCTGCGCCGCGGGCCGGGTCGGGTCGAAGGCCGGCTCGCCGAGGCAGCGCATGCAGGCTTCGTCGGCATTGCAAGGCGCGGCGCCGCTGGCGCCGAGGCGCTCTCGCACCCGCACCGTGCGCGTGCGCTCGTCGATCTGCAGAAGCACGCGATGCGCGCGCTCGGCTTCGGCCAGGCGCAGCGCGAGCGTCCACTCGCCGGGCGCGGCACCGGCCGTCGCATCGAAGGGCACGCCGGCCGCGGCCAGGGATTGCAGACGCTGTACGAGCAGCGTCGCCGGCACCGGCGTGCAGCCGGGAACGGCCTCGACTCTTGTCACCGTGGCGGCCAGCCAGGCGATGGCGGCGATGAAGACCGCGGCGTGGAGCAGGGCGAACGCGGTGAAGAAGATCCAGGGGCGCCGCGCCAGCAGGCTCATCTCCGGCGTGGCCTCGGGCGAATCCTGTGCGCCGGCCCACATCATCAGCAGGATCGGCAACATCGCGGCGCAGGCGAGCAGCCGGGCGACGTATTGCTGGCGGTCGGCCTGCGAACTGAAGCCCAGGCCGAAGGCGAGCAAGACCGGCGCGGCGCAGATCGCACCCTCGAGCGGTCCGCGGGCCGCGCCGGCGATCGCCAGCCAGGCCCAGGCCAGGCCGGCCATCAGCGTCAGGTGGGCCACGGCGACCGCGGGCAGGCGCCCCAGCGGCGCCATGCGCGGTGCGTTGTCGGTCGGCAGCGGGAGCGTGTGGTCCATGGTCCTGCCTCCGCGCTCAGCGATGCCGGCCTTCGACCAGGCGGTCGGGCACGATGTTGGCGACTGCCAGGCGGCCTTGCTCCTCGACCACGTAGACCGTGAAGGGGCGCTGCACCGACGGGTCGGCAGCCTGCAACCACATGTAGAAGGCATAGCCCTGCTGGCCGGCGGCATCGGTGGTGCGGGTGACGGTGACGCTGCGCCCCGGCGCCTTGCCCTGGGCGAAGAAAGGCAGGATCTGCGTGTCCAGCGCGCGCCGGATCGCGGCCTCGCCGCTGCGCGAGACCAGGGTCGGGCTCAGCATCGCCTGCGCCCGCGCGACGTCGCCGGCGAGCGCGCTGGCGACGAAGGCATCGGCGGTGCGGCGATACCGTTCGGCGTCCTGCGCCATCCGCAGGTCGGCGGCGACCGACGGCGCCGCCTGCGCGGCGGCCGGCGCCTGGGCTGCCAGCAGCGCGGTGGCCAGGGCCCAGAGCACGAGGTGCGATCGATTCATCATGGCGCGTCTCCGAAGGGCAGGACCGGGCGAGCCGGCATGCCAGGCAGTTTCGGAGCGAGCCGTATCAGCGCTGTTTCGAGGCGAGCCGCCCAGGTTTCAATTGTTCGCGGCCGCGAGGGGCGCGGCCGCGCCCTGTGCCTACAGCCGTGCCAGATCGGGCCCACCCGCCGGCCCGAACCAGGCCTTCGCATAGGCCCGCTGCGCCGCCGTCTCGCCGTTCTTGTCGCCCTTGCGCTTGTAGACCTCGGCCAGCCCGGCGAGGGCCCAACCGTTGTTGCGCACGCGCGCGAGCGAGTCGCGGAAGGCGGTCTCGGCGTCGTCGAGGCGGCCCTGGCGCAGGCGCACGCCGCCGAGCGACTGACGCACCGGGTAGTACCAGTACGGCGGCTCGGTGTAGCTGAGCGAATCCTCGATC
>DATCGH010000398.1:0-2524 GCA_036509055.1 Caldimonas sp. | reverse complement strand
CGGCGATGCCGAAGCCGCTGCGCGCCAGCCGCTGGTCGTGCAGCAGGCGACGGTGCTCGAGATCGGTGACCGCGGCATGGGCGAACAGCAGCTCGCCGGCGCGAAATGCGCTCGCCTCCGCGCCGACGATACCGGTCGTGGCACGGAAGAACGTGATCTGGAAGCCCCAGGAGCGCGCCGCCGCCGCCAGGCTGCCGGTGACGTACCACCATTCGATCCGCGACTCCGTGTGGGCGCCGAAGTCGCGCGGGAACGTCAATGCAGGCGCGCCATCGCCCGCCTCGGCGGCGAAGGCCGACGACGATGCCCTTGCGGCGAGCAGGGCCAGGACGAGGTCGCGACGCGAGAGCATCCGACCGAGGATCGCACAAGGCGGACCTGCCCGCTGCGTGCGTTTCATGCCGAGGCCGCGGGGAAGGCCGCTTGAAGGGTCATCGCCTTTGCACTAGTCTGGGCCAGGGGCTTCGCGCGTGCGAGGCCTTTTCGATTGCCAACAAGAGGAGAACCCGATGCGCTCGAAACTCGTCCCCCTGCTCGCGGCCACTGCCGCTGCCACCGTGCTCGCCGCCTGCGGCATGATGGGCGAATCGAAGTCCGAGATGACCTTCTTCGTCTCGAGCACCGGCTCGGGCAAGGGCGCGGATCTCGGCGGCCTGGCTGGCGCCGACCAGCTCTGCACCAGCCTCGCCAATGCCGCCGGCGCCAAGGGCCACGAATGGCGTGCCTACCTCAGCGCCGTGCCGGCGGGCAGCGTCGCCGCCGTCAACGCCCGCGACCGCGTCGGGCCGGGGCCGTGGCGCAACGCCAAGGGCGTGGTCATCGCCCAGAACGTGACCGAGCTGCACGGCGCCAACAACCTCAACAAGGACACCGTGCTCACGGAGAAGGGCGAACCGGTCAACGGCCGCGGCGACACGCCGAACATGCACGACATCCTCACCGGCTCGCAGCCCGACGGCACGGCGATCGTCGGCGCGGTCGACACCACCTGCGGCAACTGGACCAAGAGCGGCGACGGCGCGGCCATGGTCGGCCACCACGACCGCACCGGCCTCGACGAGAGCGCGCCGGCGAAGTCTTGGAACTCGTCGCACCAGTCGCGCGGCTGCAGCCTCGACGCGCTCAAGGCCACCGGCGGCGACGCGCGCATCTACTGCTTCGCCCGCAACTGAGTCGGCCGCCGGATCCATGCCGAAGTTCAGCGCCCTGAGCATCGAGAAGGATCCGGCGCGGCCGCGTGTCGCCCGGCTGCGCCTGTCGCGGCCGGAGCGGCTCAACGCGATCGACAGCCGCATGCCGGGCGAGATCGAGGAAGCGGTCGCCTGGGCCGAGGCCGACGAGGAGGTGCATGTCATCGTCGTTGAGGGCGAGGGCCGCGCCTTCTGCGCCGGCTACGACATGGTCGTGCTCGCCGAGGACACGCCGCTCGCGCCCGAGGTCGACCACCCGCTGCAGCAGGAGAAGCGCCCCTGGGACTCGATGGTCGACTATGCGGTGATGAAGCGCCACACCGAGGCCTTCATGAGCCTGTGGCGTTCGGCCAAGCCGACGATCGCCAAGGTGCAGGGCTATGCAGTCGGCGGCGGCAGTGACATCGCCCTCTGCTGCGACCTGCTGGTGATGGCCGACGACGCGAAGATCGGCTACATGCCGACCCGGGTCTGGGGCTGCCCGACGACGGCGATGTGGACCTTTCGCCTCGGCGCGGCGCGGGCCAAGCAGGTGATGTTCACCGGCGACCCGATCAGCGGCGCGCAGGCGGCCGAATGGGGGCTCGCCAACATTTCGGTGCCCGCCGCCGAGCTCGATGCCGCCACCGATGCGCTCGCCGATCGCATCGCCGGCGTGCCGCGCTCGCACCTGGCGATGCACAAGCTGGTCGTCAACCAGATCGTGCTCACCGCCGGCCTCGAGCAGGCGCAGACGCTGGCGACCGTGTTCGACGGCATCACCCGGCACAACCCGGAAGGCCTGTGGTTCCGCCGCCAGGCGCAGGCCGAGGGCTTCAAGTCGGCGGTGCAATGGCGCGACAGCGGCCAGCCGATTCCCGAAGGCGACGAGGCGCGCCGCCTCGCCGCCGAGCTGGAGAAGCGGATCGCCGATCGCGGCAAGGACGGCTAGCGACCCGACGGTTCCTGCGCGGCGGCCGCGGCCTGCCGCGCCGCCCAGGCCGCGGCGATTCCGCGATGCTCGGGAACGTTGTGAAGGAAGTTCTCGCGGAGCGCGGCGTCGGCCAGGGCCCCGGCCTGCTTCTGCAGCATCGCGTAGGCTGTGTCGAGCAGCGCCTCGGCGCGCGGATCGCCCACGGCCGACAGCACCTCGTAGCAGGTGAGGCGGATGCGCTGCCGCGATTCGGTGCCGTCGAGCATGCCGCCGGCGGCGAGGTGGGCCAGCACCTCTTCCAGGGCCCGCATTGCCGCCGCGGCGTCGCCGCGGGCGAGCGCCTCGCCGGCGATGCCGGCCGCGGCGTCGAAGCGCAGCGCCTCGTCGTTCGCCACCGCGATCGAGTGGGCGCGTTCGAAGG
>DATCGH010000397.1:0-2939 GCA_036509055.1 Caldimonas sp. | reverse complement strand
GTCGCGACGATCAGCCCGCCCATGATCGCCACCGCCATCGGCCCCCAGAAGACGCTGCGCGAGAGCGGGATCATCGCCAGCACGGCCGCCGCCGCGGTCAGGATGATCGGCCGGAAGCGCCGCACGGCGGCCTCGACGATCGCCGTCGCCGCGGGGATGCCGCGGGCCCGGTCCTGCTCGATCTGGTCGATCAGGATGACCGAGTTGCGCATGATCATTCCCATCAGCGCGATCACGCCGAGCAGGGCGACGAAGCCGAACGGCCGGTCGAGCAGCAGCAGCGCCGCGGCGACGCCGGCGATCCCGAGCGGCGCCGTCAGGAACACCAGCACCGAGCGGCTGAAGCTGTGCAGCTGCAGCATCAGCAGGGTGAACATGATGAAGAGCATCAGCGGCGCGCCGACGGCGATCGATCCCTGGCCTTTGCTGCTCTCCTCCACCGCGCCGGCCACCTCGATCCGGTAGCCGGGAAGCATCTTGGCGCGCAGCGGCGCGAACTGCGGATCGAGCTGCGCCGTCACGGTCGCGCCCTGCAGCCCTTCCACGATGTCGCCCTGCACCGTCGCGGCGTAGTCGCGACCCTCGCGCCAGAGGACGCCGGGCTCCCAGGCAAAGCGGGGAGTCGCGATCTGGTCGAGCGGCACGTTCTTGCCGCTGGCGGTGGGCACGTAGGCATTGGCCAGGTCGGTGATCGCCTCGCCCGGGGGCGCCGGCTGGCGCAGGACGATGTCGATCAGCTTGTCGCCGTCGCGGTACTGGCCGATGTTGTTGCCGCCGTTGACGATGCGCGCCGCCTGGGACAACCCCGAGCTGGTGACGCCGAGGGCGCGTGCCTTGTCCTGGTCGACGTCGAGGTGCAGGGCCTTGACCGACTCGTTCCAGTTGTCGTTGACGCCGCGCAGGTTCGGGTTGGCGCGCATGATCGCCTTGACCTCGTCGGCATAGGCGCGGACATGCGACGCCTCCGGGCCGACCACCCGGAACTGCACCGGATACGGCACCGGCGGACCGTTCGGCAGCACCTTGGCCCGCCCCCGCGCCTCGGGAAACTCGGTGGCGAGGAGTGCCGGCAAGGCGATCCGCAGCCTCTCGCGCGCCTTCATGTCGCGCGGCATGACGATCATCTGGCTGGCGTTGGTCTGCGGAAAGATCTGGTCGAGAACCAGCACGAACCGCTCGGCGCCGCTGCCGACCCAGGTGGTCACGCCTTCCACCCCTTCGAGCCTGAGGATCCGCGCCTCGACCCGCTTGGTCACCTCCTCGTTGGCAGCGAACGAGGTTCCCTCGGGATACCAGAGGTCGACCAGGACCTCGAGCCGGCTCGAGTCGGGAAAGAACTGCTGCTGCACCGCACCCATGCCGGCCACGCCGAGAGCGAGCGAGGCGACGGTCGCGCCGATGGTCTTCCAGCGATGGCGCACGCACCAGGCGACCACGGCGCGAAAGCGCACGTAGAAAGGGGTGTCGAAGAGCTCGTGCGGCTGCTCGTGGCCGCCGCCCTTGCGCCGCTCCTGGAGCAGGAGCGTACCGAGATAGGGCACGAAGTACACCGAGACCAGCCACGAGATCACCAGCGCCGCGGCGGTGACGGCGAAGATCGCGAAGGTGTATTCGCCGACGGTCGACTGGGCCAGGCCGATCGGCAGGAAGCCGACCGCGGTGATCAGGGTGCCGGTGAGCATCGGCATTGCCGTCGCCTCGTAGGCGAAGGTCGCGGCGCGCGCCTTGTCGAAGCCCTCCTCGAGCTTTCGAACCATCATCTCGACGGCGATGATCGCGTCGTCGACGAGCAGGCCGAGGGCGATGATCAGCGAGCCGAGCGAGATCTTGTGCAGGCCGACGTGGGCGTAGTACATGACGACGAAGGTGATCGCCAGCACCAGCGGAATCGTGATCGCCACCACCAGCCCCGGCCGCCAGTCGAGGCGCAGCGGCTTGAAGTGCAGGCCGAGCGCGACGAAGCTCACCCCGAGCACGATCAGGATCGCCTCGACCAGGGTGCCGACGAACTCGTTGACCGAGCCCGACACGACCTTCGCCTGGTTCTGAAACTGGTGCAGCTCGAGGCCCACCGGCAGGTCGGCGCGGATCGCTGATGAAGCCTTCTCCAGCGCCTTGCCGAGCTCGATGATGTCGCCGCCGCGGGCCATCGAGATGCCGAGGGCGATCACCTCCCGACCCTGGTCGCGCACCTTGACCTGCGGCGGGTCGATCGTCGCCCGGCGGATCTCGGCGATGTCGCCGAGCTTGAAGGTCGAGCCGCCGGCGCGGATCGGAAAGCGCCTCAGGTCGTCGAGCGAGGTGAACTGGCCGGCGACGCGCACCTGGATCGAGTCGCTCGGCGCCGTGATGGTGCCGCCCGACTCGATCGCGTTCTGCTGGCCGAGCTGGTTGAGCACCTGGTTCAGGTCGAGGCCGAGCGGCGCGAGGCGCCCCGGCGCGATCTCGACGAAGACCTTCTCGTCCTGGGCGCCGAAGATCGCGACCTTGTTGACGTCCTTCACCTTGAGCAGGCGCTGGCGCACCTGGTCGGCGTGCTCCTTGAGCTCGGCATAGCTGTAGCCGTCGGCGGAGAGCGCGTAGATCGAACCGTAGACGTCGCCGAACTCGTCGTTGAAGTACGGGCCGACGACGCCCGGCGGCAAGGTGCCGCGCAGGTCGCCGAGCTTCTTGCGCACCGTGTACCAGATCTGCGGCATTTCCTTCGGCGGCGACGAGTCGCGCACCTGGAACAGGATCAGCGCCTCGCCGGGCTTCGAATAGCTACGGATCCGGTCCGCATACGGCACCTCCTGCAGGCCCTTCTCGAGCTTGTCGGTCACCTGCTCGGCGACCTGCTGCGCCGTCGCCCCGGGCCAGAAGACGCGGATCGCCATCGCCCGGAAGGTGAATGGCGGATCCTCGTCCTGGCCGAGCTGGAAATAGGCCGCCGCGCCGAG
>DATCGH010000396.1:0-6588 GCA_036509055.1 Caldimonas sp. | reverse complement strand
TCGCGGCGCGGCTCCCGGGCCGCCACGAGCTGGCCGAGGGCACGGGCGTGCACCTCGGCTGGCGCGAGGAAGACAGCCACTGGTTCGACGCCGCCTCCGGCCTGCGCCGCAGCGACGTTGCCGATTCCCTTCCCATTCCCGCTTGACTCGAATCTTCCGGAGGAGACCTGCATGAAAACAAGATCCCTGTTCCCGATCGCCCTCGCCGCCGCGGCGCTGGCCCTGGCCCTGCCCGCCGCGGCGCAGAAGGTCACCGAGGTGAACTTCTACTATCCGGTCGCCGTCGGTGGTCCGGTCACCAAGACGATCGACCAGATGGCGGCCGATTTCGGCAAGGAGAACCCGGACATCAAGGTCAACCCGATCTACTCGGGCACCTACCAGGAGAGCATCGTCAAGGCGCTCACCGCGGTGAAGAGCGGCAAGCCGCCGCAGCTCGCGGTGCTGCTCTCGACCGACATGTTCTCGCTGATCGACGAGGAGGCGATCGTGCCGATCGACGACATCGCCAAGTCGGCCGACGACAGGAAGTGGCTCGACGGCTTCTACAAGAGCTTCATGATGAACAGCCGCACCGGCGGCAAGACCTGGGGCATCCCGTTCCAGCGCTCGACGATCGTCCTCTACTGGAACAAGGAGGCCTTCAAGGAGGCCGGCCTCGACCCGGAAAAGGGACCGGCGACCTGGGACCAGATGGTCGAGTTCGCGAAGAAGCTGACCAAGACCGACGCCTCGGGCAACGTCACCCAGTGGGGCGTGAAGATCCCGTCCTCGGGCTTTCCGTACTGGCTGTTCCAGGGCCTGACCACGCCCAACGACGCGATCCTCATGAACGAGGCGGGCACCGAGACCTACTTCGACAAGCCCGGGGTGATCGAGGCGCTGCAGTACTGGGTCGACCTCAGCGCCAGGCACAAGGTCATGCCCGGCGGCGTGATCGAGTGGGGCACGACGCCGAAGGACTTCTTCGAGAAGAAGGCGGCGATGATCTGGACGACGACCGGCAATCTCACCAACATTCGCAACAACGCCGGCTTTCCGTTCGGCGTGGCGATGCTGCCGGCGAAGAAGCACCCGGGCAGCCCGACCGGTGGCGGCAACTTCTATATCTTCGCCAAGACCACGCCGGCCGAGCAGGCAGCGGCGCTGAAGTTCGCCAAGTGGGCGACCGCGCCGCAGCGCGCCGCGCAGTGGAGCATCGCCACCGGCTACGTCGCCGTCACGCCCGCGGCCTGGGACACCGCCGAGATGAAGAAGTACGCCCAGGACGTGCCGCAGGCGCTGGTGGCGCGCGACCAGCTGCAGTACTCGGTGGCCGAGCTCTCGACCCACGACAACCAGCGCGTCACCACCGCCCTCAACAACGGCCTGCAGGCGGCGCTCACCGGCTCGAAGTCGCCCGCCGACGCGATGCGCGATTCGCAGCGCGAGGCCATGCGGCTGCTCAAGGACTTCAAGCAGTAGCGGTCGCCCGCGCCGCTCTCGCCGCCGCCGCGCCAGCGCGTGTTCCGCCTCGCCGATCGCGTCACCGCCTGGCTGCTGCTGCTGCCGGCGCTGGCGCTGCTGGCGGCGTTCACCCACTGGCCGGCGGTGGCGACGGTGTGGCACAGCGTCCTGTCGACGCCGAAGAAGGGGCGGCCGGCCCGGTTCGTCGGCCTCGACAACTACCGCGGCATGGTCGAGGACGAGGTGTTCTGGCAGGCGCTCTGGAACAACCTGATTTTCGCCGCCGGCACCATTCCGCTCTCGATCGCGCTGGCGATCTCGATGGCGCTCTGGGTCAACGGCCGCATCGGCGGCCGCGGCTTCCTCCGCCTCGCCTACTTCACGCCGACGGTGCTGCCGATGATCGCGGTGGCCAATATCTGGCTCTTCTTCTACACGCCGCAGTACGGCCTGCTCGAGCAGATCACGCACGGCCTCGGCCTGCCCAGCCACAACTGGCTCGGTGACAAGAACACGGTGCTCGGGGCAATGATCGTCGTCGCGATCTGGAAGGAGGCGGGCTTCTTCATGATCTTCTACCTGGCCGCGCTGCAGGGCATCTCGCCCGCGCTCGGCGAGGCCGCGGCGCTCGAAGGCGCCTCGCGCTGGCAGTACTTCCGCCGGGTGCTGTTCCCGCTGCTGATGCCGACGACGCTGTTCGTGCTGATCAATGCGCTGATCAATTCGGTGCGCATGGTCGACCACATCTTCGTCATGACCCGCGGCGGCCCGGACAACGCCAGCACGCTGCTGCTCTACTACATCTACCAGGTGGGCTTCAGCTTCTGGGACTCGGGCTACGCCGCCGCGCTCACGGTGGTGGTGCTGATCCTGCTCGGCGGGGTGGCGCTGTTCCAGTTCGGCTTCCTCGAGCGGCGAACCCACTATCGCTAGGCCCATGAGCAACGCCGCCCCGCCTCCCCCCGCCTTCGGCGCCTCGCCCATCGGGCGCGCGCTCGAGACGGCCGGCGCCTGGCTGCTCGGCCTGCTCTGGATCCTGCCGCTCGCCTATGCGGTCTGGACGGCGTTCCACCCCTCGGCGTTCTCCACCCGCTTCGAGCTCGGCGCGCCGTTGACCCTGCAGAACTTCGTCAACGCCTGGCACGCGGCGCCGTTCGCGCGCTACTTCCTGAACACGATGATGCTGGTGACGATGGTGCTGGCGGCGCAACTCGTGCTCGGCACGCTCGCCGCCTATGCCCTCGCGCGCTTCGAGTTCCGCGGTCGCGACCTGGTGTTCGGTCTGATCCTGCTGCAGCTCATGGTGATGCCCGACGTGCTGATCGTCGAGAACTACGCCACCATGAATGCGCTCGGCCTGCGTGACACCATCCTGGCGATCGGCCTGCCGTACTTCGCCTCGGCGTTCGGCATCTTCCTGCTGCGCCAGACCTTCAAGACGGTGCCGAAGGAGCTCGACGACGCCGCCCGGGTGGAAGGGGCGAGCGCGCTGCAGGTGCTGCTCAAGGTCTACGTGCCGCTGGCCCGGCCGGTGTACCTGGCCTACGCGCTGGTGTCGGTGAGCTACCACTGGAACAACTTCCTCTGGCCGCTGATCGTCAGCAATTCGGTCGAGACCCGGCCGCTCACCGTCGGCCTGCAGGTGTTCTCCTCCACCGACCAGGGTGTCGACTGGTCGATCATCACCGCCGCCACCCTCATGACCTCGGCGCCGCTCCTGATCGGCTTCCTGCTCTTCCAGCGGCAATTCGTCCAGTCGTTCATGCGCGCCGGCATCCGCTGACGAGAGGCCGCGCACCGACCGTGCGCTATTCTTCCCCGGTGGACGTCGCGCAAAGGATCGTTGCCGGTGCCATGGCGGCGTTGCTCGCTGCATGCTCGGGCGAGAAGTCTTCCGCCTACCAGGGATACGTCGAAGGCGAGTACGTGAACGTCGCCTCGCCGGTGGCCGGTCGGCTCGACAAGCTCCTGGTCCTGCGCGGGCAGACGGTCGAAGCGAAGGCGCCGCTCTTCCGGCTGGAATCGGAGCAGGAGCTCGCGGCGAAGCAGCAGGCCGACGAGCAGCTCAATGCGGCGCAGGCGCAACTCGCCGATCTCAAGGTCGGCCGGCGCAGACCCGAAGTCGCGGTCACGCAGGCGCAGCTCGCGCAGGCCGAAGCCGCGCAGGCGCAGGCGGCGCTGCAGCTCCGGCGCGACGAGGCGCAGTTCGACGCCGGCGGCATCGCCAAGGCCCAGCTCGAGGAATCCCGCGCCAACCAGGCGATCAAGGCGGCCCGGGTGCGCGAGCTGTCCGGGCAGGTCGAGGTGACCCGCCTGCCGGCGCGCGAAGACCAGATCCGCGGCCAGAGCGCCCAGGTCGCGGCGGCACGTGCCGCACAGAGCCAGGCGGCCTGGCGGCTCGACCAGAAGCAGGCTGCGGCGAGTCAGGTCGCTCTCGTCGCCGACACGCTCTACCGCGAGGGCGAGTGGGTGGCAGCCGGCAGCCCGGTCGTGCGGCTGCTGCCGCCCGGCAACGTCAAGCTGCGCTTCTTCGTCCCGGAAACCGCGGCCGGCAGCCTCAAGCCCGGCCGCAAGGTCAGCGTCGGCTGCGACGGCTGCGGTGCCGGCGTCGCCGCCGTCGTGAGCTACGTCTCGAACGAGCCGGAGTTCACGCCGCCGGTCATCTACAGCAACGAGACGCGGGCCAAGCTGGTGTTCCTGGTCGAGGCCCGACCAGCGTCGCCGGAGAGCGCGGCGCGGCTGCGTCCCGGGCAGCCGGTGTCCGTGACGCTGCAATGAGCGCGCCGGCCGCTCCCTGGGCAATCGACGTTCGCGGGCTGAACAAGCGCTTCGGCGACAAGCATGTCGTCAACGACCTGACGATGCAGGTCGGGCGCGGCGAGATCTTCGGCTTCCTCGGGCCCAACGGCAGCGGCAAGACGACCTCGATCCGCATCATGTGCGGGCTGCTGACGCCAGATTCCGGCTCCGGCACCTGCCTCGGCTACGACATCGTCAAGCAGAGCGGCGAGATCAAGCGGCGCGTCGGCTACATGACGCAGCGCTTCTCGTTCTGGGACGACCTCTCGATCCGCGAGAACCTCGACTTCGTCGCCCGCATCTACGGCATGCCGGAGCGCCGCGCCGCCGTCGACCGGGCGATCGAAGGCCTGGGCCTCGGCGGCCGCGCCGCGCAACTCGCCGGATCGCTCTCCGGCGGCTGGAAGCAGCGCCTCGCGCTTGCCGCCTGCATGCTGCACCAGCCCGAGCTGCTCCTGCTCGACGAGCCGACCGCCGGCGTCGACCCCGGCGCGCGCCGCGACTTCTGGGAGGAGCTCCACGCGCTCGCGGGGCGCGGCATCTCGGTGCTGGTCAGCACGCACTACATGGACGAGGCCGAGCGCTGCCACAAGCTGGCCTACATCGCCTACGGCCGGCTGATGGCGCAGGGCACGGCCGAAGAGATCATCGCCAGCCAGAAGCTCGCCACCTGGGAAGTGTCCGGCGGGGACCTGACCGCCGTCGCCGAGCGCCTGCGCGGACGGCCCGGTGTCGAGCAGGTGGCCGCCTTCGGCTCCACCCTGCACGTGACCGGGCGCGACCCGGCGGTGCTGGAAGCGGCGCTGCGCGAGGCCGTCGCCGGCACCGACAGCCGCGCCCAGCCCGCGGCCACCGGCCTCGAGGACGTGTTCATCCACCTCACCGAGCAGTCGGTCGACAATTTCGGGCCGAAACGGTGATGTTCTCGGTGACGCGCTGGTGGGGCATCGTGCTGAAGGAGTTCCTCCAGCTCAAGCGTGACCGCATCACCTTCGGCATGGTGGTGGGCATCCCGATCATCCAGATCGTGCTCTTCGGCTACGCCATCAACACCGATCCGAAGCAGCTTCCGACCGCCGTCGTGATGGCCGACCGCAGCGAGTTCACGCGCAGCTATCTCGCGGCGATGAAGAACAGCGGCTACTTCCTGCTGGTCGAGGAGCTGCCCGACGAGGCGGCAGCGCGCGCCGCGCTGGCGCGCGGCGACGTCCAGTTCGTCGTCAGCTTCCCGGCCGACTTCAGCCGCCGCCTCCTGCGCGGCGAACGCCCGGCGATCCTGATCGAGGCCGATGCCACCGACCCGGCGGCCACCGGCGCCGCGCTCGCCTCGGTGCGCGAGCTGGCGGCGGCGGTCGCCAAACGAGAACTCACGGGTGCGCTGGCGCCGCTGGCGAGTGCGCCGGCGCCGTTCGAGGTCCGGGTGCACAAGCTCTACAACCCCGAAGGCATCGCCCAGCACAACATCGTGCCCGGACTGATGGGCGTCATCCTGACGATGACGATGGTGATGATGACGGGCCTGGCGATGACCCGCGAGCGCGAGCGCGGCACGATGGAGAACCTGCTGGCGATGCCGGCGCAGCCGCTCGAGGTGATGACCGGCAAGATCGTGCCCTACATCTTCATCGGCCTGGTGCAGGCGACGATCATCCTGCTGGCCGCGCTGTACCTGTTCGGCGTGCCCTTCGCCGGCAGCGTGGTCGTGCTCTACCTCGTGTCACTGCTGTTCATCGCCGCCAACCTGACGGTCGGCATCACGATCTCGTCGATCGCGCAGAACCAGCTGCAGGCGATGCAGTTGACCTTCTTCTTCTTCCTGCCGACGATGCTGCTCTCGGGCTTCATGTTTCCCTTCCGCGGCATGCCCGCGTGGGCGCAGACGATCGGCAACGTGCTGCCGTCGACCTACTTCATGCGCCTGGTGCGCGGCATTCTGCTGAAGGGCAACGACTGGCCCGACCTGTGGCCGAACATCTGGCCGCTGATGGTCTTCACCGTCGTGATGATGAGCATCGCCATGATCTTCTACCGCAAGACGCTCGACTAGCATGAGGCGCGTCCTGTGTGCTGTCGTGGCGGCGGCCGTCGTGGCCTGCGGCAGCGACCCGCCCCGCCCGCCCGAGATGCCGGCAGTGACGGAGTACACGTCGACCCCGGTGGCCGAGGACCGGCTCGCGCCGGGCAAGGACATCCCGGCAGCGTGGTGGACGCTGTTCCGCTCGTCGGCGCTCGACGCCCTGGTGCGGCGTGCGCTCGACAACAGCCCGACGCTGGCGCGGGCGCAGGCCCGGCTGCGCCAGGCTCAGGAAGACCTGAGCGCGCGCGACGGCGCCCAGCTTCCCA
>DATCGH010000395.1:0-5252 GCA_036509055.1 Caldimonas sp. | reverse complement strand
GGTCGAGCTGGTCGGCCGGCACGACCCGCACGCCGTCGTGCTTCCAGGGGGTGCCGGCATCAGGGCCATGCGCATGTTCTGAGCTCATCTTCGCTTCCTCGTGTACATTAGCGGCACAGTTATACGCAAGACAGTGGTTGTTCGTGATTCTCGTTCTACCCTCGCGGTCCTCGCGGCGGGCGTTTGAAATCCCCCTGATCGGTTCTTGAGTGTCGCTGCATGCGTCGCATGTGCGGCGCATTCATTTCCCACAGATAGGATTTTCCCAATGACGACCCCCACCCAGACCGGCACCGTGAAGTGGTTCAACGAGGCCAAGGGCTTCGGCTTCATCGCCCAAGACGCAGGCGGCGCCGACCTGTTCGCCCACTTCCGTGACATCGCCGGCTCGGGCTTCAAGACCCTGACCGAGAACCAGCGCGTCGAGTTCGAAGTGAAGCAGGGCCAGAAGGGCCTGCAAGCCGCGAACATTCGCGTCCTGGCCTGAGCCCGGAACAAGTTTTCGGGCCTCGTGCCCGATCGGAAAAGCCGCGGTTCGCCGCGGCTTTTTTTGCCGTCGATTTCCCGTCCGGTCGCGGCCGTCGCGCAAGCGACTCGTGCCCCCCGGCGCAGCGGCCTAAGATCGCGGCGAAGGAGACACGGCCATGAGCAGCACCCAAGCAGGGACGACCAATCGCCAGTACCGCCTCGCCCGGCGCCCGAGCGGCTTGCCGGTGCGCGAGGACTGGAGCTTCACCACCGAGCCGGTCGGCGACGCCGACGACGGCGGCGTGCTCGTCAAGACGCTCGCGCTCTCGCTCGACCCGGCGATGCGCGGCTGGATGAACGAGGGCAAGAGCTACATCGCGCCGGTGGGCATCGGCGAGGTGATGCGCGCCGGCGGCATCGGCACCGTGATCGCCTCGAAGTCGCCGGCCTTCGCCGTCGGCGACACCGTCTACGGCACGCTGGGGGTGCAGGAATACGCACGCTTCAATGCCGGCCAGATCGGCAAGCGCGCGCTCGAGCGGGTCGACCTGCGCATCGGCTCGATGACCCAGTGGCTCAACGTCCTCGGCATGCCCGGCATGACCGCCTACTTCGGCCTGCTCGACGTCGGCCAGCCGAAGCCCGGCGAGACCGTCGTCGTCTCGGGCGCGGCCGGCGCGGTCGGCCAGACCGTCGGCCAGCTGGCGAAGATCAAGGGCTGCCGCGCCGTCGGCATCGCCGGCGGCCCGGCGAAGTGCGAGTGGGTGGTGAAGGAGCTCGGCTTCGATGCCTGCATCGACTACAAGTCCGGCCCGGTAAAGGAGGGCCTCAAGGCGCACTGCCCGGCCGGCGTCGACGTCTACTTCGACAACGTCGGCGGCGAGATCCTCGACGCGGTGCTGGCCCGCATCAACCGCAAGGCGCGCATCGTCATCTGCGGCGCGATCAGCCAGTACAACGCCACCTCGAAGCCGGCCGGCCCGGCGAACTACATGTCGCTCCTGGTCAACCGCGCCCGCATGGAAGGCATGGTCGTGTTCGACTACGCCGACCGCTATCCGGTCGCCATCGCCGAGCTCGCCGGCCACCTGAAGGACGGCCGCATGAAGAGCCGCGAGGACGTGGTCCGCGGCCTCGAAACCTTCCCCGAGACGCTGCTCAAGCTGTTCCGGGGCGAGAACTTCGGCAAGCTCGTGCTGCAGGTCGCGGAAGGCTGAGTTCGGGGGCACTCGCCGTGCCCCTCGGCCGCTAGACTTGGCGGCTGCCCATGAGCGACCGCGACCCCCCAGCCGGCCCCTTGCCGGCCGCCGTGCTGCAAGCGCTGGTCGAGCAAAGTCTCGAGCTGATCGCGATCACCGACGGCGCCGGCACGATCGCCTGGGCCAATGGCCGCTTCAGCGCCGCCACCGGGGTGTTCGGCGGCGACGCGACGCGCCTGGTCGACTGCGCCGCCGAGGGCGCGGCCGGCGAGTCGACACGCGACAAGCTCGGCGCCGGACTCGCCGCAGGCACGCTCGAGGCGACGGGCCTGCGCCTGCGCGCCACCGACGGCTCGCTGCTCTGGGTCGACGCCCGGGCCCGGCGCGCGGCCGAGCTCGTGCTCTGGAGCTTCACCGATGTCAGCTCGACCCGCTTCCTCGCCGCCCAGGCCCATCGCCAGGGCGAGCTGCTCGACATCGCCCAGGAGTTCGGCCGCATCGGCGTGTGGGAGCGGCGCATCCCTTCCGGCGAAGGCCGCTGGGACCGCCACGTGTTCGGCTTCTGGGGACTCGACCCGGCGACCGGCACGCCGCCGTTCGAGGCGGCGATCGAGCGCATCCATCCCGACGACCGGGTGAAGATGATCTATGCCGAGTCGACCCGGCGCGAGGGGCGCTACTCGCAGCGCTATCGCGTCATCCAGCCCGACGGCAAGACTCGCCTGATCCATTCCCAATGGGCGGTCAAGAACGGCCCGCACGGCACGCCCGACCGCGCCGTCGGAATCATGATGGACGACACCGAGGCCTACGAATCGGCGCGGGCCCTGGTCGACGTCAATGCCCAGCTCAAGCTCGCCGTCGACCTCGGCCAGATCGCGATCTGGCGCCACGACCTGCGCACCCAGCGCATGCACTACAGCGACCGCGCCTACCAGCTGCTGCAGCAGGAGCCGCGGCCCGACGGCTTCTCGATCGACGAGGTGCGCTCGTTCATCCATCCGGACGACATCCCGCTCGTGCTCGCCTCGGCGGAAAAGGCGCTGGTCTCCGACCACCCGACCGACATGGAGGCGCGTTACCGGCGCGTCGACGGCAGCTACCGTTACGTGATGACGCGCCGGGTGGTCGAGCGCGACGAGGCCGGCCAGCCGCTCGCCTTCGTCGGCGTGGCCCTCGACGTGACCGAGCGGGTCGAGCAGCGGCAGCAGGCCGAGGAGCTGGCGCGCCGGCTCGAGGCGGCGTCGCACGCCGCCGGCATCGGCCTGTGGACCACGGCGATGAATCCGCCCGAGACCGACTGGAACGCGCAGACCTTCGCCATCTTCGACCGCTTTCCGCCGCCCCGGGTGCCGAACCTTCCCGAATGGCTGGGCGAGTGCGTCCATGCCGACGACCGGGAGCGCGTCGGCAAGGAAATCCGTGCCTATCTGGCGGAGTCCACCGGTCGGCAGGAGATCGAGTTCCGCATCCTGCGCCGCGACGGCAGCGTCCGCTGGGTGGTGATGCGCGCCGACATCGACATGGCGTCGGTCGAGCGGCGTCGCGTCCTCGGCGTGGTCATCGACGTGACCGAGCAGCACGCTGCGCTCGAGGCGCTGCGCGACGCCAGCGAGCGCTCGACGCTGATCGCCCGCCACGCCGGCATCGGCATGTGGGAGGCGCGTCTCGACGGCTCGGCGGAGCGCTGGGACGAGCAGATGTTCCACCTGCGCGGCCTGGTGCCGTCGGAGACGGTGCCCGACCGCGAGCAGCGGCTGGCGATGGTCCATGCCGACGACCTGCCGCGGGTCCTCGATGCCCGGCCGACCGAGTGCAATGCCCTGACCACCTCCTACGAGTTCCGGACCCGCCTGCCCGATGGCCGCTGGCGCTGGCTGGCCTCGCGCTCGGCGCTGGTGAACGACGAGCACGGACGGCCGGTGCGCCGGGTCGGCGTCAACTGGGACGTCACCGAGGCCAAGCAGGCCGAACTGGTGCACCAGCAGGCGGTGCTCGCCGAGCGCGAGATCCACGCCAAGTCGCAGTTCCTCTCGCGCATGAGCCACGAGCTGCGCACGCCGCTCAACGCGGTGCTCGGCTTCACCCAGCTGCTGCAGATCGAGGCCCGCCGCTCGGCCGACGCGGCGCAGCTCGCCAAGCTCGGCCACATCCGTGCCGCGGGCGACCACCTGCTCTCGCTGATCAACGACGTGCTCGATCTCTCGAGCCTCGAATCGGGCGCGCTCAAGCTGGCGCTCGGCCCGGTCGATCTCGGCCTGCTGGTCCGCCAGTCGGTGCCGCTGGTCGAATCGCTGGCGGCGCAGCACGGCGTCGTGGTCGAGATCGCCGAGGCCCGCGGCGCAGCCCAGGGCGACGCGACCCGCCTGCGCCAGGTGCTGATCAACCTGCTGTCGAACGCGATCAAGTACAACCGGCGCGGCGGCCGGGTCGTGGTGCACGCGGTCCCGGCCGGCGACAAGGCGATCCTGCGCGTGCGCGACACCGGGCGCGGGCTGACGCCGATTCAGCTGGCCGGCCTGTTCGAGCCGTTCAACCGCTTCGGCGCCGAGAGCGAAGGCATCGAAGGCACCGGCATCGGCCTGACCATCGTCAAGGCGCTGGTCGAGGGCATGGGCGGCAGCGTCGCGGTGAGCAGCACGCCGGGAGAAGGCACGCTGTTCGAGGTGACGCTGGCCACCCCGACCGGCGGCCTCGACGCGGCCGGGGTGGCCGAGGCCGCCGACTCGGCGCAGGCGCCGTGGAGCGAACCGCGCCGCGAGCGTGCCGGCCAGATCCTCTACATCGAGGACAACCAGGTCAACGTGCTGCTGGTCGAGGAGCTGGTGAAGACCGTCTCCGGCCTGGCGATCACCTCGGAGACGACCGGGCGTGCCGGCGTGGCGCGGGCCCGGGCGCTCCTGCCCGATCTCGTGCTGATCGACCTGCAGCTGCCCGACTTCGACGGCTTCGAGGTGCTGCGCCGGCTGCGCGCCGAGACGAGCACCGCCGCGATTCCCTGCATTGCGCTCTCGGCCAACGCCATGCCCGAGGACATCGAGCGCGGCCTGACCGCCGGCTTCGCCGACTACTGGACCAAGCCGATCGACTTCGCGGCCTTCCTCACGGCGCTGAAGAAGCGCTTTCCCGCCTCGGCGGTCGGCGTCGAGCGCCAGAGCTAGGGCCTAGGCGGCGACGCCCTCCTCGACCAGGCCGCGCTGCTTGAGCATCGGCTCGGGCGTCGGCGCCCGGCCGCGGAAGGCGCGGTAGGCGGCGCCCGGCTCGATCGAGTTGCCCGACGAATAGATGAAGCGGAACAGCCGCTTGGCGACGGCGGCGTCGAACGGGTTGCCGGCCTCGACGAAGGCCTCGAAGCCATCCGCGTCGAGCACCTCGGCCCAGAGATAGACGTAGTAGCCGGCGGCGTAGCCCGAGCCCGAGAACAGGTGCTGGAAGTGGGTCAGCCGATGGTTCAGGCCGACGCCCGAGGGCAGGCCGATCCGCTCGAGCTCGGCGCGCTCGAAGGCGACCACGTCGTCGACGGCCGCGTCCGAGCAGGCATGCGCCGCCATGTCGACCAGCGCCGATGCGGTGTAGCGGACGGTC
>DATCGH010000394.1:0-10726 GCA_036509055.1 Caldimonas sp. | reverse complement strand
GACTACGTGCGCGCCGTGCCGGAGCAGATCCGCGCCTTCCTGCCGCCGGGCCGGCGCTGCGTGACGCTCGGCACCGACGGCTTCGGCCGCAGCGACACGCGCGCCGCACTGCGTCGCCACTTCGAGGTCGACGCGGAGGCGATCGTGCAGGCGACGCTGCGCTCGCTCGGCTGAGCGAACGCTCGATCGACACCCGAGGGCGTCGGCAGCGAGCCCTTGCGCGCCGTCGACGACCGAGCGCGCGGCTATGATGGATTCGCCTCGCACCTTTTCGAAGGAAGCCATGGATCCGACCGCTTTGACGATCAGCGAAGCCGCCGCGGCGATCCGCAGTGGCGAGACGACCGCTCTCGCGTATGCCGAGGCCTTGCTCGCCCAGGCCGGCAAGGCGGCATCGCTCAACGCCTTCATCCATCTCGATCCCGAGCAGGTGCGGGCGGCGGCCCGCGCCGCCGACGCGAAGGGCCGCGGCGCCGCCGGCCCGCTGCACGGCGTTCCGCTCGCGCTCAAGGACAACCTCGACACCGCCGACATGCCGACCACCGGCGGCACGCCGGGGCTGAAGGGCCATCGGCCGAAGCGCAACGCCCAGGTCGTGCAGAAGCTGCTCGACGCCGGGGCGATCGCCTTCGGCAAGGCCAACCTGCACGAGCTCGCCTACGGCATCACCAACAACAACGCCGGCTTCGGCGCCGCCAGGAATCCCTACGACCCGTCGCGCATTCCCGGCGGCTCGAGCGGCGGCGTCGGCGTGGCCGTCGGCGCCCGCATCGTCCCCGGCGGCATCGGCTCCGACACCGGCGGCTCGGTGCGCGTGCCGGCGGCCCTGTGCGGCATCGTCGGCTTCCGGCCGACCATCGGGCGCTGGTCCCAGGCCGGCGTGGTGCCGATCTCGCACACCCGCGACACGCCCGGACCGATGACGCGCAGCGTCGCCGACTGCGCCCTGCTCGACAGCGTGGTCACCGGCAGCACTGCAGCGGCGGCCACGAGCCTGAAGGGAGTGAGGCTCGGCGTGCCGCGCGCCCACTTCTGGAGCCCGCTCGACACCGAGACCGGGCGCCTGATGGAAGACGTGCTGGCGCGACTGAAGAATGCCGGCGCGATCCTGGTCGAGGCCGACATCGCCGACGTCGGCCGGCTCGACAACGAGGCCGGGTTTCCGATCGCCCTCTACGAGACGGTCACCGACCTGAACGCCTACCTCGCCGGCCACGGCTCGCCGCTGCGCTATGCCGAGCTCGTGGCCCAGTGCGCCAGTCCCGACGTCGCCGGGCTCTTGCAAAGCCTGCACGGCGAGGCGGCGATTCCCGAGGCGGCCTATCGGCATGCGCTCGATGTGCTCCGGCCGCAGCTGCAGGCCGCCTACCGGGATCACTTCCGAAGGAAGCAGATCGAGGCGGTCGTCTTTCCGACGACGCCGCTGCCCGCCGCACCGATCGGCGACGACGAGACGGTCCTGCTCAACGGCCAGCGCGTGCCGACCTTCTTCACCTTCATCCGCAATTCGAGCCCGGGCAGCGTCGCCGGCATCCCCGGCATCAGCCTGCCGGCGGCCCTGACCGACGCCGGACTGCCGCTCGGCATCGAGCTCGACGCGGCCGAAGGCGCCGATGCCCGCCTGCTGGCGATCGCGCAGGCGGTCGAACGCGTGCTGCCGAAGCTGCCCGTTCCCAAGATCTAACGAGGAGGTATCACATGACCCAAGTCCCGTTCGTCCCCGCCCGTCGTCGCATCCTTTCCGCCGCTGCCGGCACGGCCGTGCTCGGCACCGGCTGGGTCGGGTCGGCCCTCGCGCAGGCGAAGGAGTTCAAGGTCGGCTTCTTCATCGCCCTGAGCGGGCCGGCGTCGCTGTTCGGGCCGACGCAGCGGGCCTGCGCCGACCTCGCCGCCGAGAAGATCAACAAGGCGGGAGGGATCATGGGCCGGCAGGTGAAGCTGATCTTCACCGACGCCGGCGGCCCGCCGGCGGAGACGGCGAAGTCGGCGGTGCGCCTGATGCTCGAGGACAAGGTCGACCTTCTCATCGGCTCGCACGACAGCGCCACCCGCGAGGCGAACATCGCCACGATCAAGGGCAAGGTGCCCTACATCTATTCGCCGGTGTACGAGGGCGGCGAGTGCTCGCCGAACGTGTTCTGCCTCGGCGAGACGCCGCCGCAGCAGGCGCAGCCGGCGATCGAGTTCCTGGCGAAGGAGAAGAAGCTCAAGACCTTCCACCTGATCGGCGACGACTACGTCTGGCCGCGCAAGGTGAACGAGCAGGTGAAGAAGTTCGTCGCCGAGTACGGCGGCAAGGTGGTCGGCGAGGAGTACGTTCCGTTCGGCGCCCCGAACAAGTTCGAGGAAGCGGTGACGCGCATCAAGGCGGCCAAGCCCGACGCGGTCATCGCCACCCTGGTGGGCGCCGACAACGTCAACTTCAACCGCACCTTCGCCGGCTTCGGGCTCGACAAGACGATCGCCCGGCTGTCGCTGCTGCTCGAGGAGAACACGCTGATGGGCGTCGGTGCCGAGAACAGCGCCAACCTCTATTCCTGCATGGGCTACTTCGCCAACAACCCGTCCGACGCGGCCAAGGCCTTCAAGGCCGAGTACATGGCGAAGTACGGCGAGAAGGCGCCGCAGCTCGCGACCATCGGCGCCGACTGCTACTCGGCGCTCAACCTTGCCAAGGCGCTGTTCGACAAGGCCGGCGCGGCCGATGCCAAGAAGCTCGCGTCCGCCTCGGAAGGCCTCGTCTTCGATACGGCCTCGGGTCGGGTGACGATGCGCGGCCGGCAGGTCGACAAGGACATGTACCTGGCGCAATGCAAGGGCACGGAGTTCGAGGTCATCAAGACCCTGAAGGCGATCAAGAGCGGCACCGCCTGCCGGGCCTGATGCGGGGCGGATCGCCTCGCTGCTCCTGAAGGGCCGGCGTTGGAGCCGGTCCTCGTCGCCCAGGCGCTGAACGCGCTCTACGGGATCGCCTCGCTCGCGATCCTGGCCCTCGGCCTGGCCGTCGTGCTCGGCCTGCTCGGCGTGCTCAACCTCGCCCACGGCGAGCTGGTGATGATCGGCGCCTACTGCGCCTACGTCGTCCAGGCTCAGGGATGGCCGTATCTCTATGCGGTGCCGCTCGCCCTCGTCGTCTGCGGCCTGCTCGGCTACGTCGTCGAGCGCTGGCTGGTGCGGCCGCTCTACCAGCGGCCGTTCGACACCCTGGTCGTCACCTGGGGCCTGAGCCTCTTGCTGCGCAAATGCGCCGAGGCCATGTTCGGGCTGGGCTACAAGAGCCTGACCGAGCCGATCGGCGGCACGGTCGAGGTGCTCGGCGCGACCTATCCGCGCTACCGGCTGATGCTCATCGTCGTCAGCGTGCTCGTGCTCGGCGCCCTCGTGCTCTGGTACGGCCAGAGCCGCACCGGCACGCGCATCAAGGCGATGGCCGGCAATCCCGAGCTGGCGCGCGCCCTCGGCATCCCGGTGCGGCGCTACGCCTCGGCCACCTTCGTCGTCGGCACCTGCCTGGCCGGACTGGCGGGCGTGATGATCGCGCCGCTCGCACCGGTGCAGCCCTTCATGGGCCTCGATCACATCCTCATGTCCTTCTTCGTGCTCGTGGTCGGCGGCCTCGGCAGCGTCGGCGGCCTGCTCACCGGCTCGACCGTGATCGGCGGCAGCAACAGCATCGTCTCGGCGCTGAGCGACAGCACCGGCGGCTACTTCAGCGTGCTGGCGCTGGCGATCGTCTTCCTCTGGCTGCGGCCACGCGGCATCCATGCGCGCAGCTAGCGCCGCCGTCCTCACGCTCCTGCTGCTGCCGTTCGCGGTCGGCGACTTCTGGGCCTACCAGCTCGGCCTGCTCTACCTTTATGCGATCGCCGCGCTCGGCATCGGCCTGTGCTGGGGCCGGGCGGGCTTCCTGCCGCTCGGCCAGGGCACCTTCTTCGGCCTCGCCGCCTACCTTTCCGGGCTGGCACTGATCGAGCTCGACGGCAGCGCCTGGCTGATCGTCCTGCTGCCGCTCGCCGCCTGCGCCTCGGGCCTGCTCGCCTTCCTGATCGGCGTGCTGGTGTTTCGCAGGCGCGGCGAAAGCGGACCGTACTTCTCGATGATCACGCTGGCGCTGTCGCTGCTCGCCTACCAGGTGGCGAACAACTGGGAATCGGTGACCGGCGGCTTCAACGGCCTGAAGGGCATCCCCGGCCTGCCCGGGCTGGACAGCTACACCGCCGCCTACGAAGTGGCCGCGGTCGCCCTCGCCGTGTCGGCGTTCGGGGTCGCCTGGCTGTATCGCGCGCCGCTCGGCGTGCTCTGGGCCGGGCTCGCCCACAACGAACGCCGGGTCGTGCTCTTCGGCTTCGACGCCAACCGGCTGAAGGCGGTGGCCTTCGGCGTGAGCGGCCTTCTCGCCGGCATCGGCGGCGCGCTGTACGCGCCGCAGCAGGGCCTGGTGACGCCGCAGCTCTGCGGCTTCGGCCTCTCCGCCGACCTGGTGATCTGGGCCGCGGTGGGCGGCCGCTTTCGCCTGCTGGGCCCGGTGCTCGGCGCCGTGCTCGTGGGCGCGCTGACCAGCGGCTTGCGCGACCGGTTCCCGTTCTGGGAGATCGGCATCGCGATCGTCTTCATCGCCGTCGTGCTGCTGTTTCCGCAGGGCCTCATCGGCGTCTTCGCGCCGCTCGAGCGACGCTTCGGCCGCCGTCCCGTGCCGACTCCCGGCATCCCCGTACCGGTGCGGATCGATCCGGTCGGCGCCGCGCGACTGGTCATCGAGAACGTGCGCGTTCGCGTCGGCGAGGTGACGATCCTCGACGGACTGTCGCTCTCGCTCGAGCGGCCCGGCATCTACTGCGTGATCGGCCCGAACGGGGCCGGCAAGACCTCGACCTTCAACATGCTGAGCGGCGAGCTGGCGATGCAGGCGGGTCGGGCGAGCCTCGACGGACAGCCGCTGGCGCGCCTGGCGACGCACCGGATCGTCCGCCTCGGCATCGGCCGCAAGTTCCAGATCCCCTCGGTCTTTCCGGCGCTCGCGATCGCCGACAACGTCGCCATCGCCCTCTGGAGCGCGCGCGCCACGTGGCTCGATCTGCTGCGGCCGCGGCTGCGCCGCTGGAGCAGCCCCGTGCTGGAGGAGCTCCGCACGCGTTATCCGTTCCTTGCCGACGCGGGACGAACCGCCGCCGAGCTCTCGCACGGCGAGCGGCAGATCCTCGAGCTCTCGATGGCGCTGCTCGGCGAGCCGCGCCTGCTGCTGCTCGACGAGCCCTGCGCCGGGCTCTCGCCGCAGGAGACGGCCCAGGTCATTGACGTGATCCGCTGGGCCAGCGAACGGCGCGCCGCGACCGTGGTCGTGATCGAGCACGACATGAGCCTGGTGCGCGAGCTCGCCGAGCATGTGTTCGTGCTGCACAACGGCAGCCTGCTCGCCGAGGGCACGGTGGCCGAGATCCAGGGCAATGCCGCGGTCAAGGCGATCTACGTGGGGGCGGAGAAGTGAGCGCGCGGCTGGCGTTCGAGGGCCTGGTCGGAGGCTACGGCGACGTCGCCGTCGTGCGCGGCGTCTCCGGCGCGGTCGGCGCCGGCGAGGTGCTCGCAGTCATCGGCCGCAACGGCGTCGGCAAGAGCACGTTGATGAAGATGCTGTTCGGCCAGCTCCCCTGTCGCGAAGGCACGGTGCAGTTCGAAGGCCGGTCCGTCGAGCGCATCGAGGCCTCGCAGCGGCGCGCTCTCGGCATGAGCTACTGCCCGCAGGAGCGGCCGGTGTTCGACGACCTGAGCGTGCGCGACAACCTGACGCTGATGCGCCCCGAGCGCGGCCTCCCTGCGTTCGCGCCCTTGTTCGCGCGCTTCCCGATCCTGGCGCAGCGCCTCGGCCAGCACGCCGGCACGCTATCGGGCGGCGAGAAGAAGATCCTGTCGTTCGTGCGCGGCCTCGCCGAAGCCCAGCCGCTGCTCCTGCTCGACGAGCCGAGCGAAGGGGTGCAATGGGAGAACGTCGTCCACATGGCCGAGCTGATCGGCGCCGCCAAGGCGGCCGGGACGTCGTTCGTCGTCGTCGAGCAGAACCTGGCGTTCGCCGAGCTGATCGCCGATCGCTATCTCGTCATCGAGCAGGGGCGGGTCGTGCTCGACGGGCGCCGCGCCGAGGTCGAGCGCAGCCAGCTGCTGCGCTATTTGCACGTCTGAGCGGCAGCGCTAGAGCTGGAAGGCGAGCCAGAGCAGGAGGCCCTCCAGCAGGTCGCGGACCAGCCCCGGCTCCTTCGGCTCGAACCGGGAGGCGAGCCCGCGCTCATGCTCGATCCAGGCGGCGAAGCGGCGCACGTCCGCCGGCTCGTAGAAGGCGACCATCAGCTCGTAGTTGAGGAAGAGGCTGCGCAGGTCGAGGTTGGCCGAGCCGACCAGGGCGAGCTGGTCGTCGATGACCACGGCCTTGGCATGCTGCATGTACGGCTCGAACCAGAGCCGCGCCCCGGCAGTCGCCAGGTCGCGCAGCGGCCGGTGCCGGGCGACGTCGGCGAGACGATGGTTGGAGCGGCGCGGCAGGAGGATGTCGATCTGCACGCCGCGGCGCGCCGCCAGCGTCAGCGCCATCAGCAGGCTGGCGTCGGGAATGAAGTAGGGCGTGACCACCAGCACCCGGCGCTGCGCCATGAAGCAGCCCGAGACCAGCAGCGACTGCACCGTGTCGTCGACCTGCTCCGGCCCGCTCGGCACGAGCTGGGCGAGCGAGGCATCGCTCGCGGCGACGGCCGGCGCCGGCGCGCATTGGGCGACGACCGGCGTGCGGCTGGCATAAGCCCAGTCCTTCTCGAACAGCTCGCAGGCGTGGCCGACGAGCTCGCCGCGCAGGTCGAAGCTGAGGTCGTGCCAGGCGTGGTTGCGAAGCGACTGCCCGGCGAGCTTCGCCGGATCGCCTTCGAAGTACTCGGCGGCGAAGTTGCGTCCGCCGCACCAGAGCCGCTCGCCGTCGGCGACGAGCATCTTGCGGTGGTTGCGCAGGTTGGCGCGGCCGCGCAGGATCGAGCGGAACGGCGGCACGAACTTCACGACCTGCACACCGGAGCGGCGCAGGGCCTTCATGTCGAGGCGGCCGCCGAGCCAGGCGCCGATGCCGTCGATCAGGAGCCGCACCTTGACGCCGCGCTCGGCCTGGCTGCGCAGGGCCTGCGCGATCTCGTCGCCGAGGCCGTCGGTGGCGAGGATGAAGGTGCAGACGTCGATCGTTCGGGTGGCACCGGCGATGAGCTCGAGCAGCGCGGCGCGCGCCTCGGTGCCGTCGCCGTGGATGCGCAGGTTGCGGTAGCCGGCCGCCGGCGCCAGGCCCATCGAGCGGCCCAGGCGGCGCGCCCAGAGCGAGGCCGCCTCGGCGTCGTCGGCGACGCCTTCGACCGGCGGCAGCGCCAGCGGCGGCTCGTCGCGCATCCTGAGCTTCCTGCTGCCGAACATGAAGTAGAGCGGCAGGGCGACGTAGGGCAGCAGCGCCAGCGCGACCACCCAGGCAATGGCCGCCGAAGGGTCGCGGCGCTGCGGCAGCGCCCGTGCCGCGGCGACGTAGAGGATCAGGCCGAAGGCGACGACGATCGCATGGACCGTGATCAGGTAGCGGTCGAAGAAGATGTCGAGCGTCATCGCGCCGTCGCCAAAAACGAAACCCGCCGGGCCTTCGCCGGGCGGGTTCGCTTCGCGGCGAAGCGCGTCAGCACATCATCACTTCTTGCGGTACTTGCGCAAGGCCGCGATCTGCGCCGCCATGGTCGCGAACTCGCCCTGCGCCTTGGCGAAGTCGATGTCGCTCTTGGCGTTCTTCATCGCTTCCTCGGCCGCCTGCCTGGCCTCGGTGGCCATCGCCTCGTCGAGGTCGTGGCCGCGGATCGCGGTGTCGGCGAGCACCGTCACCGAGCCCGGCTGGACCTCGAGGATGCCGCCGGCGACGAACACGAACTCTTCCTGATCGTTGTCGGCGCGCAGGATCCGCACCGCGCCCGGGCGGATGCGGGTGATCAGCGGCGCGTGCCGCGGATAGATACCGAGCTCGCCCATCTCTCCCGGCAGGGCGACGAACTTCGCCTCGCCGGAGAAGATTTCCTCTTCTGCGGAAACGACGTCGACTTTGAGCGTGGCCATGGTCTGCCTCTTCGCGCCTTACTTGATGTTCTTGGCCTTCTCGAAGGCCTCGTCGATGCCGCCGACCATGTAGAAGGCCTGCTCGGGCAGCGAATCGCACTCGCCGTTGACGATCATCTTGAAGCCGCGGATCGTCTCCTTGAGGGTGACGTACTTGCCGGGCGAGCCGGTGAAGACCTCGGCGACGTGGAACGGCTGGGACAGGAAGCGCTGGATCTTGCGCGCCCGGGCCACGGCCAGCTTGTCTTCCGGCGCGAGCTCGTCCATGCCGAGGATGGCGATGATGTCGCGCAGCTCCTTGTAGCGCTGCAGCGTGCCCTGGACCGCGCGCGCGGTCTCGTAGTGATCCTGGCCGACGACGTTCGGGTCGAGCTGGCGGCTGGTGGAGTCGAGCGGGTCGATCGCCGGATAGATGCCCAGCGAGGCGATGTCGCGCGAGAGCACGACGGTCGAGTCGAGGTGGGCGAAGGTGGTCGCCGGCGACGGGTCGGTCAGGTCGTCGGCCGGAACGTACACCGCCTGGATCGAGGTGATCGAGCCGACCTTGGTGGAGGTGATGCGCTCCTGCAGCCGCCCCATCTCCTCGGCCAGCGTCGGCTGGTAGCCCACCGCCGAAGGCATCCGCCCGAGCAGCGCCGAGACTTCGGTGCCGGCCAGGGTGTAGCGATAGATGTTGTCGACGAAGAACAGCACGTCCTTGCCTTCGTCGCGGAACGACTCGGCGATCGTCAGGCCGGTGAGCGCGACGCGCAGGCGGTTGCCCGGCGGCTCGTTCATCTGGCCGTAGACCATGGCCACTTTCGACTCGCCCAGGTTGTCGAGCTTGACAACGCCCGAATCGGCCATCTCGTGATAGAAGTCGTTGCCCTCGCGGGTGCGCTCGCCGACGCCCGCAAACACGGACAGGCCGCTGTGCGCCTTGGCGATGTTGTTGATCAGCTCCATCATGTTCACGGTCTTGCCGACGCCGGCGCCGCCGAACAGGCCGACCTTGCCGCCCTTGGCGAACGGGCAGACCAGGTCGATGACCTTGATGCCGGTTTCGAGCAGGTCCTGCGAAGGCGAGAGCTCGTCGTAGGCCGGGGGCTTGCGGTGGATCGAGGCGGTGAGCGTCTGGTCGACCGGGCCGCGCTCGTCGATCGGATTGCCGGGCACGTCCATGATGCGGCCGATCGTCGCCGGGCCGACCGGCACCGAGATCGCCTTGCCGGTGTTGTTGATCACCATGCCGCGGCGCAGGCCGTCGGAGGCGCCGAGGGCGATGGTGCGGACGACGCCGTCGCCGAGCTGCTGCTGCACCTCGAGCGTGAGGGCCGAGCCTTCCATCTTCAGCGCGTCGTAGACCTTGGGCATGTGTTCGCGCGGAAACTCCACGTCGACGACGGCGCCGATGCAGTGGACGATCTTGCCCTGTGCGGCGGTGGCGGTTTGCATGTCAGCCATGTTCGATTCCTTGGATAGAGCGATTCGTCGTCAGACCGCCGCCGCACCGGCGACGATCTCGGAGAGTTCTTTGGTGATCGCGGCCTGGCGCGTCTTGTTGTAGATCAGGCGGAGCTCGGCGATCACATTGCCGGCGTTGTCGGTCGCCGACTTCATCGCCACCATCCGCGCCGCCTGCTCGGAGGCCACGTTCTCGGCGGTGGCGTGGTAGACCAGCGCCTCGACGTAGCGGAGCAGCAGCTCGTCGATCACGACCTTGGCCTCGGGCTCGTAGATGTAGTCCCAGCCGTGCTTGCCGTCTTCCATCGACATCTGCGCGTCGGTCAGCGGCAGCAGCTGCTCGATCACCGGCTCCTGGCGCATCGTGTTGATGAAGCGCGTGTAGCTGAGGTAGACGGCCTTGAGCTTGCCCGCGGCGTAGGCGTCGAGCACGACCTTGACCGGTCCGACCAGCTTGTCGAGCTGCGGCCGGTCGCCGATCTGCACGGCCTGCGAGACGACCTTGGCGCCAATCCGGGTAAGAAAGCTCAGGCCCTTGCTGCCGATCGCCACCGCTTCGGTTGCCAGGCCCTCGTTGTCGAGCTCCTTGAGCTTGGTGGTGACGGCGCGCAGGATGTTGGTGTTGAGGCCGCCGCAGAGGCCCTTGTCGGTGGTGATGACGATGATGGCGGCGGTCTTGGCGTCGTCGTTCGGGATCAGGAACGGATGCTTGTACTCGGCCGTCGCGTGCGAGAGGTGCGCGGCGAGGCTGCGCACCCGCTCGGCGTAGGGCCGGGCCTGGCGCATGCGTTGCTGCGCCTTCCTCATCTTGGAGACGGAGACCATCTCCATCGCCTTGGTGATCTTCTTGGTGTTCTCGACGCTCTTGATCTTGCCGCGAATTTCCTTGCCGGCTGCCATGGCGGTTCCTTCAGGAGAACGACTTCTTGAACGCAGTGACGGCGCTCGAGAGGTCGGCCTCGGCGTCCTTGTCGAGCTCGCGGCTGTCTTCCATCTTCTTCAGCAGCGCCGCATGGCTCGACTTCAGGAAGGTGTGCAGGCCGCTTTCGAAGGGCAGCACCTTCTTCACGTCGATGTCGTCCATGAAGCCCTTGTTCACCGCGAACAGCGACGCCGCCATCAGCGAGATCGGCAGCGGCGAGTACTGGTTCTGCTTCAGCAGCTCGGTGAC
>DATCGH010000393.1:0-2870 GCA_036509055.1 Caldimonas sp. | reverse complement strand
CCTTCGCTTCGTTCGGCTCGCTCTGGCTGCTGCCGCGGATCGAGGCGTTCCAGCGCGAGCATCCGGACATCGACATCCGCGTCTCGGCCCACGACGCGATCGCCGACCTCGACGATCCGGAGCTCGACCTCGCCCTGCGCTATCTCAACCCGGCTCAGGTGCCCGCCGGCGGCGTGCACATGTTCGACGAGACCCTGACGCCGGTGGTCAGCCGCGGCCTCTGGGAACAGATCCAGCTCGGCAAGGCGCCGCCGCTGGCCAAGCCGGCCGACCTGGTGCAGCACACCCTCGCCGAGGAGGACGACGACCGGCCGAGCACCGAGTTCCTGAGCTGGCGCCATTGGCTCGACGCCCAGGGCCACCCCAACCTGCAGCCGCGGCGCTGGCTGTACCTCAACTTCACCTACCAGCAGGTGCAGGCGGCGCTGGCCGGCCACGGCGTGGCGCTGGCGCGGGTGCCGCTGGTGTTCGAGGCGCTGCAGCGCGGCGAGCTGGTCGAGCCGTTCGGCGCGGCCGGGCGGGTCGGCAGCCCGTTCTGCTACTGGATGCTGGTGTCGCCGGCGAGCCGCGCGCGATCGGAAGTGCTGGAGTTCAGCGCCTGGGTCGAGGCCCAGGCGGCGGCGACCCGCGCCGCGGTCGAGACCGGCGGCCGGGCGCCGCCGCGGGCGACGGCAAAGGCGGCTAGCGCACGCCCTGTTCGGTGACGATCAGCGTCAGCGCCACGTCGTGCGGCTCCGCCGCGAAGCTCGCCAGGTCGATGCGGCTGAAGGACCAGGCGATGCCGATCGCGGTCGCGTCAGGATGCGCGCCCAGCCAGCGGTCGTAGTAGCCGCCGCCGTAGCCGAGGCGGTGACCGGCATCGGTGAAGCCGACGCAGGGCACGAGCAGCACGTCGGGCACGACCACGGCGCCGTTGCAGGAGCCGATGCCGCACTCGTCGGCCAGCGTCGGCGCGCCGCCGTCCCAGCGGCGGAATTCCATCGCTTTCGGCACGCGTCGTGCAAATGGCAACGCCAGGGGCAGGTTGGCGAAGCGCGAGTCGGCGGCGAGCGCCGCGGCTGCGTTAAATTCGGACCGGAACGCGCAATACACGCCGAGGCAATCGGGCTCGAGCTCGGCGATCACCTCTCTCAGCGCCGTGGCCAGGGCCTCGGCCGCAGCGGCAGCGGCCGGCAAAGCGAGAAATGCATCGCGCTCGGCGAGCAGCCGCTGGCGCAGGGCGCGGCGGGCGGCGCGGGCAGGATCGATGGGGGCGTCGGCCAAGGAGGGCGCTTCGGTCACGGACAAGAAGGCGCAAGAATGCGAGTGACGAAGACGGCGGATCGAGGCAAATCAGTATATGGGCGCGCCGGCGGCTGGCCGGTGCTGGCACCGCTCGCCCTCCTCGCCACCCTCTTCGCCGCCGTCCTCGCCGCACTGCCCGCCACCGCCGCCGCAGCGCCTGCGGCCAGCGCCGACCCGGCCGCCACCGTGCTCGACGCGCGCGAGGCGCTGCGCAAGCGCGACCGCAACCGCCTGGCCGCGCTGCGCGCCCAAGCCCTGGCCGAGGCGAATCCGCTCGCCCTCTGGGTCGAGTACTGGGAGCTGAGCAATCGCCTGGGCGAGGCGCAGCAGCCCGAGCTGACCGCGTTCGCCGAACGCTGGAGCGGCAGCTATGTCGAGGACCGGCTGCGCAACGACTGGCTGCTCGAGCTCGGTCGGCGTCGCGACTGGGCCAACTTCAACGCCGAGTTCCCGCGCTTTCGCATGGCCGACGACCGCCAGGTCACCTGCTATTCGCTGGTCACCGAGCAGATCGCCGGCCGCGACATCAAGGCCGCGGGCATCGCCGCCTGGATGGCGCAGACCGAAGACGACGACGGCTGCGCCCTGCTCGGCGCCACGCTCGTCGACACCAAGCAGCTGGCGAGCCCCGACATCTGGAAGAAGATCCGCCTCTCGGCCGAGGCGAACAGGCAACGCACCGCGCGCCGCGCGGCGGTCCTGCTCGGCTCGTCGGTGGCGACCAGCGTCGGCGAGATCTTCGACGGCCCGGCCCGCTTCCTGGCGAAGAAGGCGTCGACTGCGGCGCGGGTCGATGCCGAGCTCGCCACCCTGGCCCTCACCCGGCTTGCCGCCACCGACGGCGAATCGGTCGCCGGGATGCTGGTCGACCGCTGGGAGAAGGCGCTGCCGCCCGACCTCGCGGCCTGGGCCTGGGCCAGCCTCGCCCGGCAGACGGCGATGAAGCTGCAGCCCGAGGCGGCCGATCAGTTCCTGCGCGCCGAGCGCGTCAACCGCAAAGGCAAGGAGCTCGAGCTGCCCGACGACCTGCTCGCCTGGAAAGTGCGCGCCGCCTTGCGTGCCGACGGCGGCAGGACGCGCTGGCAGCAGGTGGTGCAGGCGATCGACGCCATGTCGCCGGCCGAGCAGAAGGAGCCCGCCTGGATCTACTGGAAGGCGCGCGCCCTGCAGGCCCTGGCCAAGGACTCGCAGGAGGGCGAGGCGCTGAAGACGAGCAGCCAGGCGCTCCTGACCGGCATCGCCGCGCAGCTCAACTTCTACGGCCAGCTCGCCGCCGAGGACCTGGGCCAGCCGCAGGCGCTGCCGCCGAAGCCGACGCCGCTGACCGAGGCCGAGCGCGAGGTCGTCGCCAACCATCCCGGCTTCGCCCGGGCCCTGGCGCTGATTTCGATCGGCCTGCGCGGCGAAGGGGTGCGCGAATGGAATTTCTCGATCCGCGGCCTGGGCGACCGCGAGCTGCTGGCCGCGGCGCAGCTCGCCTGCGACCGCGAGGTCTGGGACCGCTGCATCAACACCAGCGACCGGACCCGCAACGAGATCGACATGGACCAGCGCTTCCCGGCGCCGCTGCGCCAGGACGTCTCGGC
>DATCGH010000392.1:0-2025 GCA_036509055.1 Caldimonas sp. | reverse complement strand
GCGGCGCCCGAGGTCGCCGAGCAGGTCGGCAAGCTCGCGCGCGAGCGGATCGGCGGCCTGCAAGGCGTTGCGATGCAGGCGCCCAAGGCGCAGGTCACGGTGTTCGGCGATCGCTGGGACCCGACCTGCGGCGATCTGCGGCGCTTCCTGGCGCGCAACCAGATTGCGCACGACTGGGTCCTGCCCGAGGCGGCCAAGGCCGAGGCCGCCTGGGGCGGGGTCCTGCCCGCCGCCGGCGAACGACCGGTGCTGCGCCTGGGCGACGGCGCGCTGCTGTCGCGGCCGGCGATGCGGGCGCTGGCCGAGAGGCTCGGCCTGCAGACCCGGCCGCGCCTGCCGGAGTACGACGCCGTCGTCATCGGCGGCGGGCCCGCCGGCCTGGCGGCGGCGGTGTACGGCGCCTCCGAAGGCCTGCGCACGCTGGTGATCGAGCGCGAGGCGCCGGGCGGCCAGGCCGGCACCTCGTCGCGGATCGAGAACTACCTCGGCTTTCCCAACGGCGTCTCGGGCGACGAGCTCGCCAGCCGCGCGCTGCAGCAGGCGCGCCGCCTCGGCGCCGAGATCCTGGTGACGCGCACCGTGGGCCGCGTCGACCCGCAAAGCCGCGAGATCTTCCTCGACGGCGACGAGAGCGTGCGGGCGAAGAGCCTGATCCTCGCCACCGGCGTCTCCTGGCGGCGTATCGTGGTCGAAGGCTTCGACAAGCTCATCGGCAAGGGCATCTTCTACGGCGCCTCGCGCAGCGAGGCGAGCTCGACCCACGGCCAGGACATCTTCCTGATCGGCGCCGGCAACTCCGCCGGCCAGGCGGCACTGCACTTCGCCAACCATGCGCGCCGGGTAACGCTTCTGGTGCGCGGCGATGCCCTGGCCAAGAGCATGTCGCACTACCTGATCGACCAGATCGCCGGCAAGTCCAACATCTCGGCGCTGCTGCAGGCCGAGGTCGTGGCGGCGCACGGCGAGGACCATCTGGAGAGCATCGACATCCTCGATCGGCAGACCCGGGCCGTGACCCGCCACGACTGCGGCGGCCTTTTCATTTTCATCGGCGCCGACGCCGACACCGGCTGGCTGCCGGCCGAGCTGGCGCGCGACCGGAACGGCTACGTGCTCACCGGCGACGAGCTGATCAAGGCTGGCCGCTGGTCGCACCATCGCGATCCGTTCCTGCTCGAGGCGAGCGTGCCCGGCATCTTCGCCTGCGGCGACGTCCGCCTCGGCCCGGTGAAGCGGGTCGCCTCGGCGGTGGGCGAGGGCAGCATGGCGATCGCCTTCGTGCACCAGTACCTGGCGCAGGAGGAGGCGCGGGCGCGGTCCTGAGCCGGACTCAGCGGCGGGCCAGGCGCGGCTCGTCGCCGCCGCCGGTGCGCCCGAGCTGCATCAGGGTGAGCGGCCCGGCGACGCCGTCGGGCGTGAGGCCGTTCGCGAGCTGGAAGGCAGCGACGCGCGAGCGCAGCGCTTCGCGGCTCGACGCCGCCCCCTGGCCGTCCGTGGCGGCGAGGCGTTGCGCCAGCCAGGCGGTGCCGGCCAGCGCCGTGTCGCCCGAGCCCGGCCTCGCCACGCCGACGCCGGCGACGAGGCCCGCCGTCGCAACCGGGTCGCTCGACACGCTCTTCATCACCGACGGCGCGACCGAGGAAGCCACTGCCTGGCGCGCGCTCGCGCGCTTCTGGGGGGCGTCGCTCGGCCCGGGCGAGCCGTGCACCGCGGCCGCGTCGCAATCGCTGCTCTGCTTCAGAAGCCGCGGCGGCCTGGCCGAAGTGCGGCAGCTCGACCGGCCGGGCATCGTCCGCCTGGTCGACGCGCGCGGCCGCGCCGCCCACGCCCTGCTCACCGCCTTCAACGGCGAGCAGGCGACGCTCGGCATCGGCGGCGACGTGATCACGGTGCCGCTGGCCGAGCTGGCGCGCGTCTGGCGCGGCGACTACGCCACCTTCTGGCGCTCCCGCCGCTCCTTGGCCTTCTCCGCCTCGGCGGCCGCCTTGGCGGCGGCCTTGTGCATCGCGAGCGAGGCCCGCTCCC
>DATCGH010000391.1:0-12652 GCA_036509055.1 Caldimonas sp. | reverse complement strand
GCTGGCCGAGATCACGGTGCTGGCGCAGAAGGCCGGCGTGCCGCGGCACGCCTTCCTCGAGTTCATGAACCAGAGCGTGATGGGCTCGACCTTCTCGCGCTACAAGTCGCCGGCCCTGGTGAACCTCGATTTCAAGGTCACCTTCACGCCCCAGCTGCTGCGCAAGGACCTCGACCTCGGGCTCGACGCGGCGCGGCACTTCGGCGTGCCGATGCCGCTCGCCTCGATCACCCGCGACCTGATCCAGGCGCTGATCGGCCACGGCGTGGACGAGGAAGACTTCGCCAAGCTGATCGTCCTGCAGGCGCGGGCCTCCGGCATCGAGCTGGTGCCGGAGAACGTGGCCGTCGACGACGGCCTGAGCCCGGGAGCCAAGCCATGAGCAATGCCGCAGCGCTGGCCGGCCAGGTGGCCTGGGTGACGGGCGGCGGCAGCGGCATCGGCCTGGCCGGCGCGATCGAGCTGGCCAAGGCCGGCTGCCGGGTGATCGTCTCCGGCCGCGACGCTGCCAAGCTCGATGCCGCGATCGCCGGCGCCGAGGCGCGCGGGGCGCCGCCCGGATCGATCACGCCGGCGCCGCTCGACGTTGCCGATGCCGCCGCCGTGGCCCGGGTCGGCGCCGAAGTGCAGGGCCGCCACGGGCGGGTCGACGTCCTCGTCAACAGCGCCGGCGTCAATTTCGCCAAGCGCTACTGGAACGACACGGACAGCGCGACCTTCGACGAAGTCGTCGCGATCAACCTCAACGGGGCCGCCGCCTGCACCCTGGCCGTGCTGAAGGGGATGCAGCAGCGCCGCCAGGGCACGGTGATCAACGTCGCCTCCTTCGCCGGCTGGTACCTCGGCTACCTCACCGGTCCGGCCTACACCGCCAGCAAGGCGGCGATGATCGCGCTCAGCCACTCCTTCAACATCGAGGAGTGCGTCAACGGCCTTCGCGCCACGGCGTTGTGCCCGGGCGAGGCGGCCACGCCGATCCTGAAGAAGCGGCCGGTCGAGCCCAGCGCTGAGGAGAAGGCGCGCATGCTGCAGGAAGACGACCTCGGCCGGACCATCCGCTTCATCGCCGAGATGCCGGCGCACGTCTGCATCAACGAGCTCGTGATCACCCCGGTCTGGAACCGCCTCTACGTCGGCGGCGACGACCTGAAACGGAAATAGATCGGGCAACGTCCGCCCTGCCCGAAGGAGACCGGCATGACCGCAGTACCGATGACACGCCGCGACGCCCTGCTGCTGGCGGGAGCCACCCTGCTGGCCGCCGACGGCGCGCTCGCGCAGGCCGAATGGCCGCGCGGGCAGGCGATCCGGGTCGTGGTTCCCTTCACCGCAGGCAGCGGCACCGATGTCGTCGCCCGCCTGCTCGGCGAGAAGCTCGGGCCGGCGCTGGGCACCTCGATCGTCGTCGACAACCGGGCCGGCGCCGGCGGCACCCTGGGCGCGGCGCTGGTCGCCAAGGCGCCGCCCGATGGCTACACGCTGCTCGTGCATTCGGCAGGCCACGTCGTCAACCCGGCGATCTACGCCAACCTGAGCTACGACACGCTGAAGGACTTCACCGGCATCACCGCCCTGGCCAGCCTGCCCAACGTGCTGGTCACCGCGCCGGACCGGTTCAAGGACGTGCGCGATCTGGTCGAGCAGGCGAAGAGCAAGCCCGGCACGCTCAACTACGGCTCGGCCGGCAACGGCTCGGCGACGCACATGAATGCCGAGGTCTTCCGCTTCGCCGCCGGCCTGCAGGCGCAGCACGTCCCCTTCAAGGGCACGCCGGAGGCCTTGAACGAGACCATGGCCGGGCGCATCGACTGGTTCTTCGCCCCCATGGTCTCGGCCCTGTCGCTGGTGCAGAGCGGCAAGCTGAAGGCGCTCGCCGTCGGCACGGCCAAGCGCTCCGACGTCCTGCCGCAGCTGCCGACGACGGTCGAGGCTGGCGTGCCCGGCTCCGAGTACCTGTTCTGGGTCGGCCTGTTCGCCCCGGCCAAGACGCCGGCCGGCATCGTCGAGCGGCTGCACGACGAGGTGGCAAAGATCATGGCCTCGGCCGACATGAAGGAGCGGCTCGACAAGCTCGGCGCCGAGGCCTTCCTGATGTCGCCCGCCGCCTTCGACAAGTTCATCGTCGACGAGACGGCGAAGTCGCAGCAGATCGTTCGCGCGGCGGGCATCAAGGCGAACTAGGGCTGGCACGAAGGTCGCTTTGTGACACTCGGGCGCGGTCACGCCCACGTTCCCGCCACCGGGCCGTGACATCCGACCGCGCAGTTGTATCTGGAGTTCACATGATTGACAGACGTCGTCATCGTCACCAGAACGTCCCGCACGGCTCGGCGTCCAATTGGTCGCTGATGCTTCTGTGTGTCTGCGCGGTCATGGTCGTGGCGTTCGCAGGCCCGCTCCTCTAGAGACGGGGACTCGCCCGGGCCCATCGGGCGGGCAGGTGGCGCGGGGCCGCCGATCGGCTTATCGTCGGTCGCCCATCCCTTGCCCCGGGAGCCCTGCCATGACCAAGCTGCTTGCCGCCACCCTCGCGCTGCTCTGCGCCGTCGCCGCCGCACAGACCCCGCCCCCCACCCAGCGCCTGCGCGGCGCCGTCCAGTCGTTCGACGGCACGACGCTTGTCGTCAACGAGCGCAACGGCACGGTGGTCTCGCTCGCGCTCGCCGACAACTTCAGCATCGCCGAGGTGCTGCCGATCGAGGCGACGGCGATCGCCCCCGGCAGCTACATCGGCACCGCGGCGCTGCCCGGCCCCGACGGCAGCCTGCGCGCGCTCGAGGTGCTGGTGTTCCCGGAAGCGTCGCGCGGCACCGGCGAAGGCCATGTGCCCTGGGACCTCGAGCCCGGGAGCACGATGACCAACGCCACCGTGGCCCAGGTCGTCGCCGCGCCGCAGGGTCGCAGCATGACGCTGAAATACAAGGACGGCGAGAAGACCGTCGTGGTCCCCGACGGCGTGCCGATCGTGACCTTCAAGCCCGGCGACCGGACCCTGCTCGTGGCCGGCGCCAAGGTGGTCGTCCAGGCCCAGGTGCGCGACGGCAAGCCGACGGCGGTACGCGCGCTGGCCGGGCGCAACGGCTTCGCGCCGCCGATGTGAAGGCGCGAGAAGAGCCGCACCCGCCATGCCTGCCGCCACGCTGACCGCCGAGGGCCCACCCGGCCACGCGGCAGACACCGCTGCCCGTCACGACCGCGCCTTCCTCGGCCACCCCGTCGGCCTCGGCTGGCTCTCGTTCTGCGAGCTGTGGGAGCGGTTCTCGTTCTACGGCATGCAGGCGCTGCTGGTGCTCTACCTCACCAACTACCTGTTCCTGCCCGAGCACATCGGCCGCGTCGCCGGCATGGAGGCGCTGCGCGGCTTCCTCGAGCGCGCCACCGGGCCGATGTCGCCGCAGCAGCTCGCCTCGGCCGTGTTCGGCCTGTACGTCGGCGGCGTCTACCTGACGCCGCTGTTCGGCGGCCTGCTCGCCGACCGCCTGCTCGGCCGCACGAAGACCGTGGTGCTCGGCGCCAGCCTGATGGCGCTCGGTCACTTCACGATGGCCTTCGAGGCGAGCTTCCTGGTCGCGATCGCCTGCCTGCTGATCGGCGTCGGCTGCTTCAAGGGCAACATCGCCGCGCAGGTGGGCGACCTCTACGCGCCCGGCGACAAGCGTCGGGCGAGCGCCTTCCAGATCTTCACCCTGGCGGTGCAGATCGCGGTGATCGCCGCCCCCATCGTCTGCGGCACGCTCGGCGAGAAGGTGGCGTGGCACTGGGGCTTCGGCGCCGCCGGCGTCGGCATGGTCATCGGCCTGGGGGTCTATCTCGCCGGCCGGCGCTGGCTGCCGCCCGAGCCGGCGCTCGGCGCCGCGGCGAAGAAGGCGGCCGGGCCGCGCCCGGCGATGACCGGCGCGGAGAGGGCACGGCTGGCGCTGCTGGTCGCCATGATCCCGGTGCTGATGCTCTCGATCGTCGGCAACCAGCAGTTCAACAACGCCTTTCCGCTGTGGGCGCAGAAGCACATGGACTTCGTGCTCTTCGGCTGGCAGGTGCCGGTGACCTGGCTGCAGGCGGTGGATGCGGCGGTCAGCACGGCGACGATGGTCGGCTCGATCGCCTTCTGGCGCTGGTGGGCGACGCGCCGGCGCGAGCCCGACGAGCTCGTCAAGATGGCGCTCGGCGCGCTCCTCGCCGCCGGCGGTCCGGCCCTGATCGTCATCGCCTCGACCCTGGCGGAGACCACGGGCGAGAAGGTGAGCCTCGGCTGGACCCTGGGCTACACGATCGTCAACGACCTCGGCTTCGCCAACATCCTGCCGGTGGGCCTGGCGCTGTATTCGCGCGCCGCGCCGAAGGGGCTCCAGGGACTGGTGATCGGCGTGTACTACCTGCACCTGTTCATCGGCAACACCTTGGTCGGCTGGCTCGCGGGCTTCCTGGAGACGATGCCGGGGCGGCAGTTCTGGGCCCTGCATGCCGGGCTGGTGGCCGCCGCCGGCGTGCTGTTGCTCGCCTGCCGATTCGCGTTCGGCAAGCTGCTGGCGCCGGAGGAAGTGGAAACGCCATGAACGAACCCGCCGCGACGTCCTCGTCGGCCGCCAGGGCGCTGGTCGGCCTCCTGATCGTCGGCGTGCTGATCGCGGCCGGATGGTGGCTGTTTCAGGACCGGGACAACTGGCCGCGTGGCGAAGCGCTCGGCGAGGCGCTGCGTCCGATCGTCGAAGGCAAGAACCCGGACCAGGCGCTCGTCGCCCGGGTCATCTGGGACAACTACCTTGAGACCCGGGCGAACGCGGCGCGATGGAGCGGGGTCTACTGGGGCCTGACCTTTGCCGCCGCGGTGCTCAGCGCGCTGGCCGCGCTGGTGCTCAAGCTCGAAACCTTCGTCCACAGCGAGGGGGCGAAGAAGGACCTGGCAGCCCTGCTCTCGGTGGCGGCCGCCCTGATGATCACGATCTCCACCAGCGGCGACTTCCAGCGCAAGTGGCAAGCCAACCGGATCGCCGCCGCCGAGCTCGAGCGCACGGGCTACGAGTTCCTGGAAAAGGATGGCGCCGACGCCCGCTCCTACCTCGCTGCCGTCGGGCCGATCCTGCTGCGGCGGCACCTGGCGATCGTCGGCGGCTCCGAGCAGCGCAAGGCGCCGCAGGAGGCGGCCAAGGCCTCGGCCGCGGGCAAGTAGCAGCGCCTCCGCCCGCCACCGTGCCGTAATATCGGCATGCGCTTTGCCAAGCTTTGACGAACTTGCCCAAGCCATGTCCGATACCGATTCCCGCTGGCCGACCACCACTCCGGAAGCCCGGCTGACGTCGGGGTCGGAGAAGGTCTCGGTTCGCGACGCCCTCGGCCCGGGCACGTGTCTTCTCGAGGAGTTCGAGATCCTGCGCGTCCTCGGCACGGGCGGCTTCGGCATCGTCTATCTGGCACGCGACCACGTGCTGCAGCGCGACATCGCCATCAAGGAGTACATGCCAGCGGCGCTGGCGCGGCGCGGCGAAGGGGCCACGGTGGTGCTGCGCGGCAGCACCGACGGCCTCGCCCAGACGTTCGCCAAGGGCCTCGAATCGTTCCTCGGCGAAGCCCGGCTGCTCGCGAGCTTCGACCATCCGGCGCTGGTCAAGGTGCATCGCTTCTGGCGCAGCAACGCCACCGCCTACATGGCGATGCCGTACTACCCGGGCCGCACATTGAGGGACGTGCGGCTGGAGATGCGCGCGGCGCCGGGCGAAGACTGGCTCAGGGGGCTGATCGAGCCGGTGCTCGGCGCGCTCGAGTTGCTGCACGCGCACGGCGTCTACCACCGCGACATCGCCCCGGACAACATCCTCGTGTTGCCCGACGGCCGGCCGGTGCTGCTCGACTTCGGTTGCGCGCGCCGCGCCGTCGCCGGCGGCTCGCAATGGTTCACTGCCCATCTCAAGCCGCAGTTCGCGCCGCTCGAGCAGTACGCCGACGAAGGCACTGTCGGCCAGGGGCCGTGGACCGATCTGTACTCGCTCGGCGCGACGCTGCATTTCGTCGTCACCGGCCGTGCCCCGACCGCTTCGGTGGCGCGCGCCGTGCACGACACGCTGCCGGCGCTATCGTCGTTGCCACCATCGGCGCTCTCGCCCGGCCTGCTCGGCACCATCGACTGGACCCTCGCCCTCGCGCCCGGCGATCGGCCGCGGGACGTCGAGACGGTTCGACGTGCGCTCCGCGGCGAGATCGCGCCGCCGCCGCCGCGGCGGGTGCCGATCGAGGCCGGCGACCCGGGCGCCGCGGCGGTGCCCGTGGCGCCGGAAGGCATGGCGCCGAAGCACGAAGCGCCGCAGGGCGACGATGTGCCGCTCGCGACGGGGCGAGCCGATCGCGGCATGCACTGGGGCGCAGCGCTCTTGATCGCGTTCGCCGCTCTGGGCACGCTGGGCTGGGCCCCGTGGGCACTGACCGAGGCCGCGCCGGCGGCGACCCCGCCGCCGGTCGACCCGGTGGCGACGGAGCGCCGGATCGTCCCCGAGCGCCTGGCGGACGCCGTGCCTGCGACCGTGGTCGTGCCGGCGGTCGCCGATGCGCCTCGGGGCGAGGCCGTCGAGCCCTCGGCGGCCCGCGTGCGGCCGATATCGGCGCCCGCACCGGTCGCCGACAAGCCGGCGCGTTCCTCGAAGGCGCGCCCGGAAAAGTCGCCGCCGGCGACCGCCGCCCGCGACGTCCCGGGCGTCTGCAGTGGCGACGGTGCGCGCCTGCTGACCCGCGCGCTGTGCGTCGTGAACCCCTGTCGCGATCCCGGTGGCCGGACCCGGGCCCAGTGCGTGGATCGTCAGCGCGCCGAAGAGGCGCGGCTGCGGCGCATGGCCTCGCTGAGTTGACCCGTCTTCGGGCGCCGATCCGGCCCCGCGGCGCTGCCGGATTGGAGACGGCGCCGGGCGTCAGCCGGCCGCCGTCCCGTAGACGTAGTTCGGCAGCCAGAGCGTGAGCTGCGGGAACAGGGTGAGGAGCAGCAGCACCACCAGCATCGCCGCGAGGAAGGGCAGCACCTCGACCGTGTAGTCCTCCATCGGCACGCGCATCACCTGCGAGCTGATGAACATCATCTGCCCCACCGGCGGCGTGACGCCGGCGATCGTCAGGTTGGTGACCAGGACGATGCCGAAGTGCACCGGGTCGACGTGCAGCTTCACCAGGATCGGCACGAAGATCGGCGTCAGGATGATCAGCGCCGAGGTGCCTTCGACGGCGGTGCCGAGGACGATCAGCAGGACGTTGATCAGGAGGAGCAGCTGGACCGGGTCCTTGGTGAGCGACACCAGCCATGCCGCCATCTGCGGCGGGATCCGTTCCCAGGCGAGATAGAAGCCGAAGGCCGACGCCGCGCAGATCATCAGCATCACCGAGCTGGTGTCGAGCGCGGTCTCCTTCATCACCTTCGGCAGGTCGGCGATCCTGAGGCTGCGATAGGCGAACCGGCCGACCAGGATCGTGTAGAGCACGGTGATCGCGCCGGCCTCGGTGGGCGTGAAGATGCCGTAGCGGATGCCGACGATGATGAACACCGGAATCGAGAGCGCCCAGAGAGCGTCGCGAAAGGTGCGCGCCACCCGGGGCATGCCGGCGAACTCGGTGCGCAGCGGCCGGTAGCCGCGCTTCCTGGCGATGAACCAGGTCACGACCATCAGCGAGAGGGCGATCAAGAGCCCCGGCACCACGCCGCCGATGAACAGGCGCCCGACCGAGACATCGGCGATGTAGCCGTAGATGATCAGTCCGATCGAGGGCGGGATCAGCGAGGCGATGATCGCCGAGCACGAGGTGATGACGGCGGCAAACGCCGGGCTGTAGTTCGCCCTGACCATCTCCGGCCCGAGCACCTTGGCGAGCATCGCCGCGTCGGCCGAGGACGAGGCGGTCAGGCCGCCGAGCAGGGTGGCGAGCACGGTGCACATCTGCGCCAGCGCTCCGGTCATGTGGCCGACCAGCGCGTCGGCCAGGGCGAGCAGGCGCATCGTGATGCCGGCCTTGTTCATGATCGCGCCGGCGAGCACGAAGAAGGGAATCGCCAGCAGCGGATAGGAGTCGGTGGCGCTCACCATCTTCTGCACGAAGATGTTGAGCGGCACCGCGCCGTCGATCAGGAAGAACGAGAGCGCGCTGATGGCGATCGCGAACGAGATCGGCGTCTCGAGCGCGAACAGCACCAGCATCAGGATGCCGGGGATCCAGTCAGCCCACATTGGTTTCCCGGTCGGCGTCGATGGTCCACAGGCCGCGCCGCTGCACCTGCAGGTAGCGCAGCCCCATCAGCGCGAAGCAGAGCGCGACCGGCCCGTACAGCCAGGTCAGCGGCAGCCGCAGCACCGGGCTCGGGTTCGACCAGGCGTCGATCGCGAAGCGGGTGCCGAACCAGGCCATGAAGGCGCACAGGCCGAGCACGAGCCCGTGGTTGAGCCAGCGCACGCCGACCGCGAGCGGCCGGGGCAGGCGCACGACCAGCATGTCGATCGAGGGATGCAGCTTGTACTTGAAGCAGGCGGCGGCGCCGAAGAACACGAGCCAGGCGAAGGCCAGGGTCGCGATCTCGCTCGCCCAGGTGGCCGGCTGCTCGGTGATGTAGCGCGTGATCACGCCCCAGCTCACCGAGAGGACGATCACCGCCAGCGCGACGCAGGCGACGATTTCCTCGAACTGGTCGCCGACCCGTTTCCAGGTCGGCTTGGGCAGCCCGAGGGCGGCGTGGATCGAGGGCACGCCGGAGGGGCTACTTGCGCAGGGCGGTCATGACCGTGTCGTGCAGGCCGGGCGTCCACTTCGGGAAGGCGCTGTAGACGCTGCTGGTCGACTTCTGGAAGGCGGCGGTGTCGACGTCGACGAAGGTCACGCCCGCGGCCTTGAACTTGGCGACGTAGTCCTGCTGCAGCTCGAGGGTGAGCCGGGTCATCTCGTCGCCCGCCTTCTTGCCCTCCTCGAGCAGGACCTTCTGCACGTCGGCCGGCAGCTTGTTGAAGTAAGCCGCGTTGATCGGCCACATGACGAAGGCGGTGAAGTGCCCGGTCATGGAGATCACCTTGCGCGTCTCGTGCAGCTTCGCGCCCCAGAGCGACCCGAGCGGCGCCTCGGCGCCGGCGACGACGTTCTGCTGCAGGGCGTTGTAGACCTCGGACCACTGCACCGTGGTCGGCCGCGCGCCCATCGCCTTGAAGGTCTCGATCCACATCGTGTTCGGCGGTACGCGCACGGTCATGCCGGCCATGTCCTCGGGTTTCTTCACCGGCTTGTCGGAAATCAGGTGGCGCTGGCCGAAGAAGCCGTTGGCCATCACCAGCTTGAAGCCGGCGGCCTCGAGCTTCTTCTCGACGCCCTTGTACCAGTCGGAGGCGAGCAGCTTGGCGTAGTCGTTCGGGTCCTTGATCAGGTAGGGGCCGTTGAGCACGCCGATGTCGGGCACGAAGTCGGAGAGGTAGCCGGGGTCGGTGATGTTCATCACGTTCGCCCCCTGGCGGATCATCTCGTTGACCTCCTTGCCGGAGCCGAGCTGCTCGCTCGGGAAGACCTGGATCTGCACCTTGTTGTTGGTGCGCTGGGCGACGTTCTTGGCGAAGTACTCGGCGGCGAGGTGCGCCGGCTCGGTGGTCGAGAGCGAGTGCGCGAGGCGGATGCGGATCACGTCCTGGGCGGCAGCGGGTGCCGCCGCCAGCGCGGCGACCAGCGAAAGGGCAAGCAAAGGCAGTCTCATGGTGTCTCCTGGGCGGTGGGTGAAGGCGGCGGCGACGTCGGCCGCGACGCTCATTTCTGGGTCTGCAGGACCTCGGCACGCTTGCCCGGCCTGGCCGCGCCCGCGTAGAGGACCTTCAGCTGGTTCTCGATGATCGCGGCGTGGCGCTTCACCGCCTCGGGGTGGAGGTCGGCCTCGGGCGGGAGCTCGTGATCGAAGTGCTTGCTGGCGTCCTTGCCGCGGACCAGGGTGGCGCTCTCGCGCACGCCCGAGGTCTGGTAGACGCTGGCGGCGATGTAGCGGATGGCGAAGCCGACCCGCCGGTGATTCGCCCGGTTCGGCTCCGAGCCGTGGCAGATCAGCACGTGGTGCAGCGACATCTCGCCGGGCGCGAGGATCACGTCGACGGCCTCGTTCTCGTCGACGTCGACCTCGATCTCCTGGCCGCGCGAGAGCAGGTTGGCCTCGACGAAGGTGTCCTTGTGCGGCACCTGGGCGTGCTGGGTGCCGGGCACGACCCGCATGCAGCCGCTCTCGACCGTGCTCGGCGTGAATGCGACCCAGGCGGTGACGACGTCGGGCGACGACAGGCCCCAGTAGGTGGCGTCCTGGTGCCACGAGACGTAGCTCGGGTCGCCGCCGTTCTTGGCGAAGAACTGCGAGCCCCAGCAGAGCAGGTCGGGGCCGAGCAGGTCCTCGACCGCGTCGACGATGTGCGGGTCGCGGACCAGCGCGTTCAGCCAGGGGAAGAGCAGGTGCGGCTTCTGGTTGATGCGCGCCGGCAGCTTGCCGCCGTGCGCCGCCTCGATGTCCTCGAGCCGGCCGAGCATGCGCGCCGCCTCGGCCTCGTCGACGACGCCGATCGGGAACACGATGCCGTCGCGGCGGTAGGCGGCGACGGCGCTGTCATCGAGGAGCCGGTTCGGCATCATCGGGTCCGAAGATTCATTGGTGAAATCAATCTTCAAGCGTAAACTTATTTCCCGGGCAGCGTCAATGCGCGTTGTCGAGGGGATGGCGAGGGTGCGAAAGCCTGGGCACACGGCGGACGGGGAGGGCGGCAGCGCCTACAGCGCGCCGGCGCTGGAGAAGGGCCTCGACATCCTGGAGCTGCTGGCCGGCAGCTCGCCCGGCCTCACCCAGAACCAGATCGCGGCGCAGCTCGGCCGCTCGGCGAGCGAACTGTTCCGCATGGTCGAGGTGCTCGCCCGCCGCGGCTACCTCGGCCGCAGCCCGTCCGACGGCACCTACAGCCTGACCCTGAAGCTGTTCGAGCTGGCGCACCGCCAGCCGCCGGTGAAGCGCCTGCTCGCGGTGGCGCTGCCGCTGATGCACGAGCTCGCGCGCACCACCCGGCAATCGAACCACCTGGTGGTCCTGCACGAGCAGCGGATCCTGGTGCTCGCCCAGGTCGACAGCCCCGAGTCGATGGGCTTCTCGGTCCGTCTCGGCGCCCATTTCGAGTTCCGTGCCGACCGGGTCTCGGCCCGCGTTCTCACCGCGTTCCAGAGCGACGAGCGGCGCGACGAGATGATCGGAGAGATGCTGCGCAACGATGCCCATCCGCCGTCGCGGGCGCGGCTGTCGGCGCGGATCGCGCTGATCGGCAAGCAGGGCTACGAAGAGCACGTCAGCGACACGCTGCCCGGCATCACCGACCTGTGCTTTCCGATCGTCGACCGCGGCGGCCACGCGGTCGCGACCCTGACGCAGCCGTACCTGCGCCAGCGCGACGTCACCCTCTCGGTGGCGAAGGCGCGGGTCGCGCACCAGCGCATCGCCGCGGCGATCTCGCGCGAGCTCGGCGCGCTCGCGGGCGAGGCCGCGGCGGCGGCGTGACGCCGGCTGGCGCTCGCGCGCGCGTCACGGCCGGGCCGCGCCGAACGAGAAGCCGTCGAATGCCGTGACGCTGTCGGCCTTGGTCCACACGCCGACCTTGCCGGACCCGGCGATGTGGCCGTCGTCCAGCTCGATGTACCGCTTGCCGTCGAGCGACACGCCGATGCGTGTTCCCGCGAACTCGACACGCAAGGTGTGCCACGCCCCGGCCGCCACCGGCGCGTCGACGTACTTCAAGGTCTTGCGGCTGCCGCCCTCGGTGAAGTAGAGCGAGACGTTGTTCTCGAGCGCGTTGGCCCGCGCCACGTAGTAGTTGTCGCCATCAATCCAGCGCCATACCAGGCCGCCGGCCCGGTCTTCCCGACCCGAGATCGGCCGGAACCTGACCTCGACCCAGCCGTCCGTCATCGTGGCGTCGTTCCTGACGCACCAGGGAAACGACGCCGTGCCCGATTGCTTCAGGACATGGCCCTTGCCCGGCGCACCGGGATCGACCTCGACCGTCCACCTCGGGCTGCCTCGTCCGGTGGCGCCGCAGGTCCATCCGGCCGGTGCCTGGCCGACGGCGTCGGCGTTGAAGTCGACCGCTGCCGCCATGGCGTTCACCGTCGGCGCGAGCGCCGCAGCCAGCAGGATTCGTTTCATGCTCTGCTCCCTGCGCCCTGGAGGGCGCGTTGATAGCGCTCGAACACGGCAGCCCAGTCGATGTTGCCCATGAACGCATCGACATAGGAAGCCGCGGCCGCGCCGAAGTCGAGGTGGTAGGCGTGCTCGTACATGTCGAGCGCCAGGAGGGGCACGCCACCGGCCACGGCGTGGGTGTGGTCGGCGGCCCACTGGTTCACCAGCGTGGCGTCTCGCGGCATGAAGGTCAGCAGGACCCAGCCCGAGCCGCCGCCCAAAGCCTTGCCCATGGCGACGAACTCCGCGCGCCATCGCTCGACGCTGGCGAAGCTCGATTCGAGTGCCCGCTTCATCCCCGCAGCCATGGTCCGGCCATCGCCGCCGAGCGATTCGAAGTACAGCTCGTGGAGCAGCATCGAGTTGGTCGCGATCAGCTCTTCGCGCTTCAGGCCGTTGACGACGAAGCCGGGCGCCTGCGGCCAGTCGGTCGCGTCGAGCTGCTTGCGGATCGCGTTC
>DATCGH010000390.1:0-2441 GCA_036509055.1 Caldimonas sp. | reverse complement strand
GTGCTGGCCGCGCTGCTGGCCGGGCTCGCCGGCTGGCTCTATGCGCACATGAACCGCTTCGTCAGCCCGTCGCCCTTCGACGTGCGGGCGAGCATCGAGTACTTGCTGATGGCCGTGGGCGGCGGCCTCGGCCACCTGAGCGGCGCGCTCGCCGGCGCGGCGGTCGTGCTGCTGCTGAAGAACGTGCTCCAGGACACGCTGCCCCTCCTGACCCAGCGCGCCGGGCAGCTGCAGGCGGTGGCCTTCGCGGTGATCTTCATCCTGCTGCTGCAGTACGCGCGCGGCGGGCTGATGGGCTTCGTCCGACGCTGGACCCGCGGCCGCTTCGCCGCCCCCGAGGTCGACGCCGCGCGCTTCGCCGACGCCGAGCCGCTGCCGCGCCGCACCCTGCCGGCGGCCGGTGCGCCGGTGCTCGCGGTGCAGGGGGCGGTCCGGCGCTTCGGCGGCCTGGTGGCGGTGGACGACGTCAGCTTCGAGATCCGCGGCGGCGAGATCGTCGGCCTGATCGGCCCGAACGGCGCCGGCAAGTCGACCCTCTTCAACCTGCTGACACGCACCTTGCCGATGAGCGCCGGCCGGATCGAGTTCCTCGGCCGCGACGTCTCGACGCTGTCGCAGCAGAGCCTCGCCCGGCTCGGCATGGCGCGCACCTTCCAGCACGTGAAGCTCAGGCCGCAGATGAGCCTGCTCGACAACGTTGCCCTCGGCGCGCACGGCCGCACCCGCTCCGGCCTGCTCGCCGCCGGCTTCGGCCTCGACCGGGTCGAGGAGCGGCGCATCCTCGCCGAGGCGCTGCGCCACCTCGGCCGGGTCGGTCTCGCCGGGCGCGCGCACGAGCTCGCCGGCAGCCTGCCGCTCGGCACCCAGCGCACGCTCGAGATCGCCCGGGCGCTGGCCGCCGATCCGGTGCTGCTGGTGCTCGACGAGCCGGCCGCGGGCCTGCGCCGCCAGGAGAAGCTTTCGCTCGCCGAGCTGCTGCGCACCCTGCGCGGCGAAGGCGTGACGATCCTGATCGTCGAGCACGACATGGACTTCGTGATGAAGCTGGTCGATCGCCTGGTGGTGATGAACTTCGGCGCCAAGCTGGTCGAGGGCGCGCCGGCGGCGGTGCGCGCCGATGTGCGGGTGCAGTCGGCCTATCTCGGCGGCCACGCCGCGACCGCTGGCGGCGCGGCGAGCGGAGCGGGAACGTGAGCAGCGCGACCTCCGGACCGATGCTCGAGGTCGGCGACCTGCACGTCGCCTACGGCCGGGTGGAGGCGGTGCGCGGCGTATCGCTGTCGCTGGCGCACGGCCAGATCGTTTCCGTGATCGGCCCGAACGGCGCCGGCAAGACGACCCTGCTCGCCGCGGTGATGGGCCTCCTGCCGTCGCGCGGCACCCTGCGCTTCGAGGGCGAGGACCTGCGCGGGCTCGACGTCGAGGCGCGGGTCGAACGGGGCCTGTGCCTCGTGCCGGAGAAGCGCGAGCTGTTCGGCGAGCTGAGCGTGCTCGACAACCTGATGCTCGGCGCCTACTCGCGGCGCGCTGGCGGCGCGACGCTCAGACAAGGCTTCGACGTCGTCTACGGGCGCTTTCCGCGCCTGGCCGAACGGCGCAAGCAGCGCGCCGACACGCTCTCCGGCGGCGAGCGGCAGATGCTGGCGCTCGGCCGGGCGCTGATGTCGTCGCCGCGCCTGCTGCTGCTCGACGAGCCGAGCCTTGGCCTGGCGCCGCTGATGGTGCAGGAGATCCTGGCGATCGTGCGCGGCCTGCGCAACGACGGCGTCTCGGTCCTGCTGGTGGAGCAGAACGCGCGCGCCGCGCTCGAGAGCTCCGACGAAGGCTATGTGCTTGAAACCGGCGAGGTGGCGCTGAGTGGCGACTCGCACGGGCTCGCCGGCGACCCGCGGGTGCAGGCGACCTACCTGGGCGGGACGACCGATGACGAGTGAGGCACCGCTCGGTGCGCGGTCGGGAGCCGTAGCGACGACGTCGCCGGCTTCAGCACGCGTCGAGCCGCTGCCGCCGGCCGAGCGCACCTTGGCGGCGATGTTGCGGCGCGGTGCCGAGCGGCATGGCGATCGGCCGCTGCTGACCTTCGGCGACGCGACCTGGTCGCACTGTGGGCTGCTTCGTCTCGTCGCGGCGCGGGCCCAGGGGCTTCGCGCCGCCGGCGTGGCGCCCGGCGACCGGGTGGCGCTGATGCTCTCGAACCGGATCGAGCTGCTCGAAGCCTTTCTCGCCTGTGGCTGGCTCGGCGCCGCGGCGGTGCCGATCAACACCGCGGCCATGGGGCCGCAGATCGGCTACCTGCTGAAGGACAGCGGCGCGCGGCTGCTGGCGATCGAAGGCGGGTTCGTGGAGCGGCTGGCAAACGCAGGACTCGGCGAGGCCGCAGTGGAGACGATCTGGGTTGTCGACGAGAGCGCGGTCGGCGAAGAAAAAGCGCACGCGATGCG
>DATCGH010000389.1:0-2720 GCA_036509055.1 Caldimonas sp. | reverse complement strand
CGCGTCGCGTACCAGGATCGCCGGTCGCGGGCCTGAAGTGACGAGCACGTCAGGATCGAGCCGCAGCAACTCGGCGACCAACCCCGGGATGCGGTCGGGCCGACCCTCGGCCCAGCGGAACTCGATCGCCAGGTCGGCTCCCTCGACCCGCCCGCGCTCGCGCAGGCCTTGCAGAAAGGGCTCGACGATGTTGCGCCGGGTACTCGGATCGGTGCCGGACCCGCCGGCGAGGAAGCCGATCGTCACCTTGCGTGCGAACGCCGGCAAGGCGATCAGGGCGGACAGCCCGGCGAGGGAGCCCCCGAGCAGGCGGCGCCTTCTCATACGCCGGCGACCTTCTCGTCGGTCGAGGTGGTCATCGCATAGATGCCCGCCCGCACCGGCCCGTGCCGGCGGACGCCCTCGCGCATCGCCTCGATGTAGTCGGCCCACGGCATGCCGAGCAGCGCCGCGAAGTGCATCAGCAGCTGGCCGTTGGCGCCGAGGACGTAGAGCTTGCCGATGTCGCCGGCGACGAAGGCCTCGCGCTCCTCGGTGGTCAGCTCGTAATCGGTCACCAGCTCTTCGCGCGCGGCCTTGAAGCGCGCCTGCACCGCCGGCTCGCGGTTCAGGTGGTAGAGCAGCTTCTGCGCCGCGTAGAGGCTCATGGTGTCCGCCCTCCCCTCGGGGGAGGGCTGAGGAGGGGTGCCTTTGCACCCCGGGAGGGATCGGCGTTCACGCCGATCCCCAATGCGGAATGTGATGATCCGTGATGGATACGCAGACGTTCTTCGGCTCGCAGAACACCTCGTAGCTCCACGTCCCGCCCTCGCGCCCCGTCCCCGAGGCCTTGGTGCCGCCGAACGGCTGGCGCAGGTCGCGCACGTTCTGGCTGTTGACGAAGCACATCCCCGCCTCGATCGCCGCAGCGACGCGGTGGGCGCGGCCGAGGTCCCGGGTCCAGACATAACTCGACAGGCCGTAGGCGATGTCGTTGGCCTGGGCGATGGCATCGGCCTCGCCGTCGAACGGGATCAAGCAGGCGACCGGCCCGAAGATCTCCTCCTGGGCGATGCGCATCCGGTTGTCGACGTCGGCGAAGACCGTCGGCAGGACGAAGTTGCCGGAGCGGAGCCGCTCCGGCAGCGCCGGCGCGTCGAGGCCGCCGCAGAGCAGCGTCGCGCCCTCTTCGCTGCCCAGGGCGATGTAGCTGCGCACCTTCTCGAGATGGCCCTTGCTGATCATCGGCCCGACGATCGTCTGCTCGTCGAGCGGGTCGCCGACGGTGATGCGCTTCGCCCGCTCGACGAAGCGCCTCACGAACTCCGGGTAGATCGCCTTCTCGACCAAGATGCGCGAGCCGGCGGTGCAGCGCTCGCCGTTGTTCGAGAAGATCATGAAGACCGCGGCGTCCAAGGCGCGCTCGAGGTCGGCGTCGGCGAAGATCACGAACGGGCTCTTGCCGCCCAGCTCCATCGAGAACTTCTTCAGCCCCGCGCTCTGGACGATGCGGTTGCCGGTGCGGGTCGAGCCCGTGAAGGAGATCGCGCGCACGTCGGCGTGCGACACCAGCGCCTCGCCGGCTTCGCCGCCGTAGCCGTGGACGACGTTGAGCACCCCCGCCGGAATGCCGGCCTCCAGCGCCAGCTCGCCCAGGCGCGCCGCGGTCAGCGGCGACAGCTCGCTCATCTTCAGCACCGCGGTGTTGCCGAACGCCAGGCAGGGTGCGACCTTCCAGGTGGCGGTCATGAACGGCACGTTCCAGGGCGAGATCAGGGCGCAGACTCCGACCGGGTGGAACAGCGTGTAGTTGAGGTGCGTCGGCGTCGGATAGGTGTGGCCGTCGACCCGCACGCACATCTCGGCGAAATAGTGGAAGTTGTCGGCCGCACGCGGGACCAGCTGCTTTCGGGTCTGGCCGATCACCTGGCCGGTGTCGCGAGTCTCGGTCTCCGAAAGCGCCGGCACGTCGGCCGTGATCAGCTCGCCCAGGCGGCGCATCAGCCGGGCGCGCTCGGCCGGCGCGGTGCCCGCCCACTTCGGGAACGCCGCTTTCGCCGCTGCGACCGCCGCCTCCACTTCAGAGGCGCCGCCCCGTGCCACCTCGGCAAGCACCTCCTGGGTCGCCGGGTTGACGGTCTCGAAGTAGTCACGCCCTTCGACCGTGCGGCCATCGATCAGGTGCTGGATTCGCATGCGCTTTCCTGGGTCCTCAGCGGCCGAACTCGGCGTCGCCGGCGATGGTGTTGACCAGCCGGCCGATGCCCTCGATCTCGCAGGCGACCTCGTCGCCGACGGCCACGTCCGACACGCCTTCGGGCGTTCCCGTGAGTATCACGTCGCCGGGGGAAAGGGTCATGAAGGCGCTCAGGTATTCGATCAGGAACGGCACGTCGAAGATCAGGTCGCGGGTGTTGCCCTGCTGCGCGAGCCGGCCGTTGACGAAGGTTCGCAGGTCGAGCTGGGGCGGGCCGCCGATGTCGGCAGCGTCGACGAGCCAGGGCCCGAGCACGGTGCCGCCGTCGCGGTTCTTGACGCGCAGGTTCGGCCGGTACCAGTTCTCGAGGTAGTCGCGGATCGCGTAGTCGTTGGCGACGGTATAGCCGGCGACGTGCGACATCGCCTCGGCGCGGCTCGTCTTGCGCGCCGGCTTGCCGATCACCACCGCCAGCTCGCATTCGTAGTGCATGAAGGTAGCGTCGGCCGGGCGTCGCGTCCGGCCGCGATGGCCGAGGACCGAG
>DATCGH010000388.1:0-5381 GCA_036509055.1 Caldimonas sp. | reverse complement strand
AGGCCAACCCGCAGCTGAAGGTCGAGGCCGCCACCACGCTCGACTACTTCGGCAAGCAGTCCGAAGGCATGACCAAGGTGATCCGGGCAATGGGCCTGGCCGTCGGCGCGATCATGGCGATCGGCGCGATGTTCGGCGCCCTCAACACCATGTTCGCCGCGGTCGCGGCGCGGGCGCGCGAGATCGCCACCTTGCGCGCGATCGGCTTTTCCGGCCTGCCGGTGGTGGTGGCGGTGATGCTCGAGACGATGCTGCTGGCGCTGATCGGCGGCCTGCTCGGCGGCGCACTCGCCTGGCTGATCTTCAATGGCTACAGCGCCTCGACCATGGCCGGCGGCTCGGTCGGTCAGCTCGCCTTCCAGTTGCATGTCACGCCCGAGCTGCTCTGGACCGGGCTGAAATGGGCCCTGGCGATCGGCTTCATCGGCGGCCTCTTCCCGGCGGTGCGCGCGGCGCGCCTGCCGGTGACGACGGCGTTGCGCGAGCTCTAGCCGGGCCCGCCGGGCGACGATGCGCGACACCGGCTGGCGCCGCATCCCCGCCGCGCTCGCGCTGGCCGCCGCGGCGCTGCTCGCGGCTGGCTGCGCCAGCCTGCCGAACGACGTGCCGCGGACGCCGTCGACGGCGCTTGCCGCCTCGGCCGACACCGAGCTCGGCCGGATCGCGCTGGCGTCGGCGAAGGACCCGGCGCTGAGCGGCTTTCGCCTCATGTCCTGGTCGGAGCAGTCGTTCGCCACTCGCCTCGCGCTCGCCGCCCGGGCCGAGCGTTCGCTCGATGTCCAGTACTACGTGTTCGACGACGACGGCACGGGCAGGGTGCTGATGCGGGCGCTGCGCGATGCCGCCGCCCGCGGCGTGCGCGTCCGCGTGCTGCTCGACGACCTCTACACCGGCGGCAACGACCCCTTGCTGCTCGGCCTGGCCGCGCATCCGAACGTCGAGGTCCGCCTGTTCAACCCGTTCGCGGTCCGCTTCGAGAGCGTCGGTGCCCGGGTCACCGCGTCGCTGTTCGACTTCGGCCGGGTGAACCACCGGATGCACAACAAGCTGTTCATCGCCGACGGCGCCATGGCCGTCGCCGGCGGGCGCAACATCGGCGACGAGTACTTCATGGCGCACCAGGGCGCCAACTACATCGACCTCGACGTGTTCGCGGTCGGCGCGGTGCTGCCGACGCTGGCAGGCCTGTTCGACCAGTACTGGAACAGCGAGCACGTCTATCCGCTCGAGACGATCGTGCCGGCGAGCGAGCCGGCCGAGGAGCGGCGCCGCCGTTTCGAGGAGGCGACGCTGGCCGCGCGCGGGCCGCCGCTGCCGCCGCCCGAGGCCAAGGACATCCTCGGCCAGCTCGGGATCGCCGCCGAGCTCGGCACCGGCCGGCTCGAGCTGGTCTGGGCGAAGGCCGAGGCCTTCGCGGATTCGCCCGACAAGGTCATCGATCACTCGACCCGGGTGCTCGGCAACCCCGTCAAGGCCGATCCGACCGTGCGCCAGAGCCTGATGGCCGAGCTGCTGCGGGCGCGCCGCGATGTCGTGATCAGCTCGCCCTACCTGGTGCCGAACCGCTCGGTGTTGGAAGACATCGCCGAGGGCCGGCTCTGGAACCTGTCGATCACGTTGATCACCAATTCGCTGGCGTCGACCGACGAGCCGTTCGTCCATTCCGGCTACCAGCGCTATCGCACCGAGATGCTCGATCTCGGCGTCCACCTGTACGAGGTGGCGCCGAGCCGGATCCAGCGCAGCAAGAACCTCGGCTCGTTCGGCCAGTCGATCGGCCGCTTCCACGGCAAGGCGGCGGCGATCGACGGCGAGCTGATGTTCATCGGCTCGCTCAACTTCGATCCGCGCTCGGAAAAGCACAACACCGAGCTCGGCCTCCTGATCCACAGCCCCGAGCTCACCGGTCAGTTGCTGAAGCTGGCCAATTTCGTGATCAGCGAGGCGGCGTTCCAGGTTCGCCTCGGCCCCGACCGGAAGAGTCTCGAATGGCACATCCGCACCGATCAGGGCGACCAGGTCTTCACCGAGGAGCCCGACACCAGCTGGTGGCAGCGCACGATGCTGCACCTCGTGGGGCCGTTCATTCCCGAAGGTCAGCTATGAGCACTCCCGAACCCGCGACGCCGTTCGACCAGGAATTCGGCCTCGTCGCCGACATGATCCGGCTGCATGCCGACCGCGATCCCCGCCATCCAGCGCTGATTGACGGGCGGCGCACGCTCGATTACGGCGAGCTCGATGCGCTGATGGATCGCATCGCCGCCGCGCTGCAACGCGACGGCGTGCGGCCGCAGGAGGCGATCGCGGTTTGCGCCAGCGCCTCGGTCGAGTACGCCGCGATCTTTCTCGGCGCGCTGCGCGCCGGCGTGGTCGTCGCGCCACTGGCGCCGAGCGAGACCGCGAAGAGCTTGGCCGGCATGCTTGCCGACTCGGGCGCGAAGCTCTTGTTCGTCGATGCCGGCACGGCGGCGAGCTTCGCCGCGATCGATGCGGGCGCCGTGCCGCGCATCGCCCTCGACGGCTCGGCCGAAGGCCGCGCCTTCGAGGCCTGGCTGGGGCGCTCGGGCGCCACGCCGGCGCCGGTGTCGCCCGGGCCCGACTGGGGGTTCAACATCATCTATTCCTCGGGCACCACCGGCACGCCCAAGGGCATCGTCCAGCCGCACGCGATGCGCTGGGCGCAGGTTCGCCGCGGCGGCACCGCCTACGGCTACGGGCCGGATGCGACGACCTTGCTGGCGACGCCGCTGTACTCGAACACGACCCTGGTGGTCTTCCTGCCGACCCTGGCCTGGGGCGGCACCGCGGTGCTGATGGCGAAGTTCAACGCCCTCGAGTACCTGCGCCTGGCCGAGCGGCACCGCATCACCCACACCATGCTCGTGCCGGTGCAGTACCAGCGCTTGATGGCCCTGCCCGAGTTCGGCCGCTTCGACCTGTCGTCGTTCCGCATGAAGTTCTGCACCAGCGCGCCGTTCGCCGCGGCGCTGAAGGCGGACGTGCTGGCGCGCTGGCCGGGCGGGCTGGTCGAGTTCTACGGCATGACCGAGGGCGGCGGCAGCTGCGCCCTGCCGGCGCACCTGCATCCGGACAAGCTCCACACCGTCGGTCAGCCGATGGAGGGCCACGACATCCGCCTGATCGACGACGAGGGCCGCGAGGTCGGGCCGGGCGGGACCGGCGAGGTGGTCGGCCGCTCGGGCTCGATGATGCTCGGCTACCACGGCCAGCCGGCGAAGACGCGCGAGGCCGAATGGACCAGCCCCGCGGGCGAGCGCTTCATCCGCACCGGCGACGTCGGCCGGTTCGACGCCGACGGCTTCCTGACCCTGCTCGACCGCAAGAAGGACATGGTCATCAGCGGCGGCTTCAACATCTATCCGAGCGACCTCGAGGCGGTGCTGCGCGAGCATCCCGCGGTCGCCGATGTCGCCGTGGTCGGCGTCCCTTCCGAGCAATGGGGCGAGACGCCGGTCGGCTTCGTCGTCCGCCGCGAAGGCCAGGGCATCGGCGAGGCCGAGCTGCTGCAATGGTTCAACCAGCGCATCGGCAAGACGCAGCGCCTCGCGGCGCTCCACTTCATCGACGAGCTGCCGCGCAGCGCGATCGGCAAGGTGCTCAAGCGCGAGCTGCGGGAGCTCCATCGGGTCGCGCCCGGGGTGCGCTAGCAAGCCCGGCAATCCGAGCAATTGGGCCGGCAATCGGCCCCTTTTGCGGCGTCTGCACCGCGGCCGCCGTGCTTCAATCGAGACGCAAACTCCCGCCGCGTCCGTCCGCCAGCCGCCTGCACCATGCCTGTCATCGCCATCGTCAACCGCAAGGGCGGCAGCGGCAAGAGCACGCTGGCCACCCATCTGGCCGCCTGCTTCGCGAACAGCGGCGTCGCGGTGATGCTGGGCGATGTGGATCGGCAGCAGTCCACCCAGAGCTGGCTGCGCGTGCGCAGCGAGCAGGCGCTGCCGACGAGCGCGCCGATCGTCGGCTGGGCGGTCGACCCGAAGCGCGTGCTGCGCCCGCCGGCCGGCGTCAGCCTCGTGATCCTCGATACACCGGGTGGTCTGCACGGCTTCGACCTGGCCCGCGTGGCCGCGTTCGCCGACATCATCCTCATGCCGGTCTGCAATTCGGCATTCGATCGCGAGTCGGCCGCCGCTTGCCATGCCGAGCTGATGGCGTTGCCGCGTGTGGCGAGCGGCCGCTGCAAGGTCGCTGCGGTGGGAATGCGGCTCGACGCACGCACCCGCGCCGCCGAGACCCTCGCGGCCTGGGCCGCGGGACTGAAGCTGCCGTTCGTCACTGCGTTGCGTGAGGCACAGGTGTACGTGCGCGGCGTCGAGCGCGGCTTGACCCTCTTCGACCAGCCTGCGGAGAAAGCGCAGGCGGACCTCGACCAATGGAAGCCGCTCGTCGACTGGCTCGAGCCGATCCTTGCCGTCGTGCATCGGCCTGCGATCAGGCGCAATCCCGCCGTGGTCCGGTCGCCGCTGCCGGGCACCTCGAGCGCCGCACCGCTGCCGCGGCTTCGGCCTGCGGTCGTCGCCGAGCCCGCGCGCAGCTCGGCCGGGCAGCGTCTCGCCGGTTGGTTCGGCTGGCTGACTCCGCCGCGGTTTCGTCAGCGTCCCTCCTGAACATCGCGCGCGGAGTGCGCGAGCGCAACGACCGTTCGTCGCGCGCGAAGTGCGCGACCGCAACGACCGTTCGTCGCCCGCGAAGTGCGCAACTGCCACGACCGTTCGTCGGGAAACGTGACAAGCGCACACACCTTCCCCATGGTCGCGGGATGGCTCGATCGTGCCCCCGCAACCTAAGCTGTCTTCACTTTCTCTTCACGGAAAACATCATGTTCAAAGCAACCCTTCAAGCGCTGGCCCTCACCGCCGTGCTCGCCGCCGCGCCGGCGCAAGCCCAGCTCACGCCGAACGGCGCCGTCGACTGCTCCGCCAGTCTCGTCACCGACAACCTCGCCAACAACCCCACATTCACCGACTGCGCCGGCGCCTTCACCGGCAACAACAAGAATCAGGAGGGGGACGTCCTGGCTACCATCACCGACGAGTTCGGCCTGACCATCCAGAGCATCTTCGACGTGTCAGGATCGGCCGGCACCTCGGGCGCGTTCGACTTGAACGCCATCAACGGCGCGTTCGTCCTCGCGGTGAAGGCCGGTAACGGGTTCAGCCTGTACGCGTTCTCCGACGGCGAGCTGATCGAGTGGGACACCCTCGGCGTCGGCTTCTTCAACGGGGCGGGTAGAGCGGTGATCGGCAACGGTCTGTCGCACGCGACCGTGTACACCACCACCACCACCCCGGTCCCCGAGCCGGAGACCTATGCCCTGATGATGGCCGGCCTGGCATTCGTCGGCTGGGCCTCGCGCC
>DATCGH010000387.1:0-2137 GCA_036509055.1 Caldimonas sp. | reverse complement strand
GGTACTCCGGTGCGGATGGAAGGCGGCGAGCGAATCGGGGGAGTCAGGCGTCGAGCGGCCACTTCGGCCGGCGAACCTTGCGGTAGGGGAGCGTGCGCAGGTCGAGCGTCACCGCGCCCGGCGCGGCGGCGTAGATGACCCGGGCGGCGATCTTGGAATACGAGGCGTGGAAGTGCTGCGACGACTTGACGACGACGATCTTCTTCGTCGCCAGGTCGCAGCCGATGCCGGTGAAGAGGTCCGTGCCCATCGCCTGGTTGCGCAGCGAGCAGAGCAGGATCTCGACGCCTCTGGCTTCGACCAGGGCGCTGGCGCCCATCTCGACGCGGGTGTTCGACAGGCCGCTCTGCACATGCTCGAGTCGGATCGCCTTGACCCTGCACTCGAGGTCGATCGGGTCGCCGGAGAGCGGGCTGACCTTGCCGCCGATGCGCAGCGCCAGACGCGCGCCCTCGCCCGCCTCGATGGCGATGCGCGCCGCGAGCGGATCCCAGAACGGGCCGATGGCGACGTCCCGCAGGCCCCGCTCGACGATCCGCCTGAGGAAGAAGGTGGCATCGCTGGCGGCGCCGCCCCCTGGGTTGTCGGCGCCGTCGGAGATGACGACCGGGCCGCCGTCGACGCCGAGGGCCTCGTCGAGCGCCGCGTCGATCGACGGGTTCGGCGGCGCCAGGCGGTCGCGCATGCCGATCAGCTCGTCGGCGAGCCGGCGCGCGAGGGCCTTGGCCTTGGCTTCATCGCCGTCGGTGTAGACCAGGACCTTGGTGCCCATCTCGGGCACATCGCCCCAGCCGAAGCCGTGGGCGATGGAGATCGAGAGCACGCCGTCCTTGCCCTCCATCGCCTGGAGGCGGTCGACGAAGGAGCGGGCGGGTTCGCGCGAAGTGTGCACCGTGGCGATCATCTCGCAGTCGACCATCGCCGCCACCGGCCGCACCCGCTTCCCGACGATCGCCGCACCCAGGTCGACCAGCTCGAGGGCGCGCTCCAGCACGTCGGTGTGCGGGTACTCCTTGTAGGCGATCAGCAGGTCGGCGCTCTCGACCATCGCCGGCGTGAGGTGGCAGTGCGGGTCGAGCTCGGCGCCGACGACGACGCCGGGCCCGACGATGGCGCGCACCTTCTGCAGCAGGTCGCCTTCGCAGTCGTCGTAGCCGTCGGCGACCATGGCCCCGTGCAGGCCGAGCAGCACCATCTCGACCGGCAGCGCGGCGCGCAGGTCGGCGAGCAGCTCCTCGCGCAGCGCCTCGTAGCAGGCGCGGGTCGTGGTGCCGCTCGGCTGGGCGCCGGCCACCATGCCTTCGACGACCTCCAGGCCCTTGTCCTTGGCCCGCAGCCGCAAGGCCCAGAGCGGCCCGGCGAAATAGAACATCTGGTCGGGATGGGTGCCGGCCGGGTAGTAGCCGCGGTCGCGGAAGGTGGCCATGCCGGTGGGCATGGGGGCGAAGGTGTTGGTTTCGGTGGCGATGCCGCCGGTGAAGACACGCATGGGATTCGAGGTTCAGGCGCGCGCGAGGCGCGAAGGCGAGAGCATCGCCGGCGTGAGGCCGAAGCCGGAGACGTGCGCGGGAATCGGCTCGCCGCGCACCAGCGCCGCGACCGACTGGCCCATGGCCGGCGAGGTCTGGATGCCGTAGCCACCCTGCGCCGCCGACCAGAAGAAGCCGGGCAACTCGGGGTCGGCGCCGCCGACCAGGTCGCCGTCGGCAACGAAGGAGCGCAGGCCCGCCCAGACGCGCGTCGGCCGGCGGATCGCGAGCGTGGTCATGCGCTCGATGCGGTCGATGGCGATGGCGATGTCGAGCTCCTCGGGCTGCACGTCGTGCGGCGGCACCGGGTCGGCGTTGGCCGGCGAGCCGAGCAGCATGCCGGCGTCGGGCTTGAAGTACCAGTCTTCCTCGATCCCGGCGGTCAGGGGCCAGGCGAAAGGGGCCACGCCTTCGGGCGGCGCGAAGATGAAGGCCGAGCGGCGCTTGGGCACGAGGCCGATCGGCCGTGCGCCGGCGAGACCGCCGATCACGTCGGCCCAGGCACCGGCGGCGTTCACCACCAGGGGCGCCTCGAGCGCGTGCGACCCGGCCTGGACCTGCCACACGCCGCCCTCGCGACGCAGCGAGGTGACCGGCGCGTCGGCCAG
>DATCGH010000386.1:0-4312 GCA_036509055.1 Caldimonas sp. | reverse complement strand
AGCGACATGGAGGTCCGCGCCAATGGGAATGGGTCCTTGGCCACTGGAGCGCTTAAGCTAGTCGTTCGGCTTGGGAGCCAGTCCTGAGCCCATTCTCGGAGATCACCGCAATGCGTAGCCTTCTCCCGCTTGTCGCGATCTGTTGCGCACTCTCAACCAGCCCCACGCGTGCCCAGGTTGCCGTTCAGGCCAATCCGGATCAGGAAAGACTGGTTGCAAGCGCGGACCCGCGGCTCGCAGCAAACAAGCGCCTCGTCTACGACTTCTGGCGTGAGGTCTTCGAAGGCGGTCACATGGAGCTTGCCGAGAAGTACATGGCCGAGTCGTACATCCAGCACAACCCGACGGTGCCCACGGGCCGCGCGGCGTTCGTCGATTTCTTCTCCAAGTTCGCCAAGCCGAAGCCGATCGAACCGAGGATCAAGGCGCCGCTGGTGTCCATCGTTGCCGAGGGCGACTATGTCGTCTTGAGCTTTGTCCGCGAGGTTGCCGAACCGTCAGATCCGGCCAAGAAGTACACGACCACCTGGTTCGACATGTTCCGCATAGAGAACGGGAAGATTGCAGAGCACTGGGACGCTGCCCAGAAGAAGTGAAGCCGCCGAGCGCGAGGCCCTCCGGCGACGCTCAGCGAGCCAAGAAAGTCACACCTGCATCGACATGATGTCGGAATAGGCCTGCACCAGCCGATTGCGAACCTGCAGGGTCGCCTGAAACCCGATCTGCGCCTTCTGCATCGCCACCATGGTCTGCTCGAGGCTGACGGTCGGGTTGTCGAGCTGCACCTCGCGCTGCATCGCCGTGGCGTCTGTCTGCGACTTGCTCACCGCCGCCAGCGCCTTGCCGAGCGACTGCTGGAAGCCCGTGCCCTCGACCGCTCCGCCGCTCTTCAGCGGCTGGCCGGTCGGCGTGAGACCGGCCCGGGCGACGGCCTGGGCGAAGTCGAAAGGCTTGAGGGTGACGTTCATCGCATAACTCCACGGCGGCGCCCGCTCGGCGTGCCATGGCGGCAATCGTAGTGAGGACGAACGGTCGGCGAGGCTGGAACTGACGCGCCTTTGCCGGGCTGTTCGCCGCATGGCCAGGACCCCCGGCTTCGAATAATCGCTGTCATTCGGCAGGACCACGCCGACCGACTTCGAGACATTCATGGACAACGCTGTCGCCCTCAACTCCTCGCTGCCGATGGCGGTTCCGGCCAGCTTCGCCGGCCGCATCGCGGCGATGCCGGCGCGCGCCAAGCTCAGTGCCGGCATCGGCCTGGCGGCGCTGATCGGCATCGGCCTGGCGCTGGCGATGAACGCCGGCCAGAGCGACTACAAGGTGCTCTACGCCAATCTGTCGGACAAGGACGGCGGCGCCATCGTCGCCCAGCTGTCGACGATGAACGTGCCCTACAAGGTGCAGCAAGGCAGCGGCGCGATCATGGTGCCGGCCTCGCAGGTGCCGGACCTGCGCCTGAAGTTGGCCACCGCCGGCCTGCCCAAGGGCTCGGTCTCGGGCTTCGAGCTGATGGACAGCGCCCGCTTCGGCCAGACCCAGTTCCAGGAGCGGCTCACCTTCCAGCGCGGCCTCGAAGGCGAGCTCACGCGCTCGATCGGCTCCCTCGCCGCGGTGCAGAGCGCCCGCGTGCACCTGGCGCTGCCGAACCAGAACGGGTTCTTTCGCGAGCAGCAGAAGCCCGCCGCCTCGGTGCTGCTGACGCTGCATCCCGGCCGTACCCTCGACCGGGCGCAGCTCGCCGGCATCGTCCACCTCGTGTCCTCGAGCGTGCCCGAGCTCGACCCGAAGGCGGTGAGCGTGCTCGACCAGACCGGCACGCTCCTCACCGGCGGCGCCGATGCCAGCCACGGCGCCGGGCTCGATGCCACCCAGCTCCAGTACGTGAACCAGATCGAGAGCGGCTACGCCAAGCGGATCTACGAGCTGCTCGAGCCGATCGTCGGCCACGACAACCTGCGCGCCACCGTCGCCGCCGAGATCGACTTCTCGCAGTCCGAGGCCACCTCGGAAGAGTTCAAGCCCAACCAGGGTGCCGACGCCAGCGTCTCGATCCGCAGCCAGCAGACCACCGAGCAGGGCGGCGCCGCCGGCGGCGCGCTGCCGAGCGGCGTGCCCGGCGCCGCCTCGAACCAGCCGCCGATCGCCGCCACCGCGCCGCTCACCGGGGCCTCGCAGCCGCTGCAGGCCGCGCCGCTCGCCGGTGCCACAGGCAGCGGCGGCCGGCGCGAGGCCGTCACCAACTACGAGGTCGACAAGACGGTGCGGGTGACGCGCAACGCCAGCGGCACGGTCAAGCGGGTCAATGCCGCGGTCGTCGTCAACCACGGCCAGACGGTCGATGCCAAGGGCAAGAAGACCGCGGTCCCACTCACCAGCGACGAGATCGACAAGCTCACCGCGCTGGTCAAGGAGAGCATCGGCTTCAAGCAGGACCGCGGCGATTCGGTCAAGGTGATCAATGCGCCGTTCAAGATCGAGACCTCGGGCGGCAGGTCGCCGATCGAGACGCCGTGGTGGCGCGCGCCCGACACGCTCGACCTGGTCCGAGCCGCAGCCTTCCCGGCAGCGCTGGCGATTGTCGCCCTGCTCGTCTTCTTCGGCCTGGTCAAGCCCGGCATGCGGGCCGCCCTCGGCCCGAAGCTGCCGACGAAGCCCGGCGCGCGTCTCGACGCGATCGCCGACGATTCGAACTCGCTCCCCGCCCTGCCCGCGCCGGCCGCGGTGCGCGCCGGCGAGCACATCGAGAGCGCGCGGCAGATGGCGCGGGCCAACCCGGCGGCCGTCGCCGGCATCCTGCGCAACTGGGTCGACGGCAGCCAGACCGCTGCCCCGGCCCGCTGAGCCGCGGAGCCCACGACGATGGACGAGACCGGACTCGAGAACGCCGCCATCCTCCTGATGTCGCTCGGCGAGGAAGACGCCGCCGAGGTCCTCAAGCACCTCACGCCCAAGGAGGTGCAGGGCGTCGGCGAGACGATCGCCCGGCTGAAGTCGATTCCGCGCGAGCGGGTCGAGAACGTGCTGGAGATGTTCAGCACCGTCGCCGGCGACAACGTCACCCCCGTCGGCAACACCGACGCCTACGTGCGCTCGGTGCTGAAGAAGGCGCTCGGCGAGGACAAGGCCAACATCCTGCTCGACCGCATCCTGCAGAGCAACGAGGTCGAGGGCATCGACAACCTGCGCTGGATGGACACCGCCGCAGTCGCCGATCTGATGCGCGACGAGTCGCCGCAGATCGTCGCCGCGATCCTGGTGCATCTCGAATCGGGGCAGGCCTCGGCGGTGCTGAAGCTCCTGCCCGAGCGGCACCGCAACGAGGTCATGGTCCGGATCGCCACGCTCGACGGCATCCAGCCGGCGGCGCTGAAGGACCTGAACGAGATCATGGGCAAGCTCCTGTCCAACGCCGACCGGGTGAAGAAGGCCGGGCTCGGCGGCGTCAAGGCCGCGGCCGAGATGCTGAACAAGATGGGCGCCGGTACCGAGACCTCGGTGCTCGACTTCATCCGCGAGATGGACAACGACCTGGCGCAGCAGATCATGGACAACATGTTCAGCTTCGACGATCTGGCCAAGGTCGACGACAAGGGCATCCAGGCCCTGCTCAAGGAAGTGCAGACCGAATCGCTGGTCATCGCGCTCAAGGGCGCGCCGGTCGAGCTGCGCGACAAGGTGCTGCGCAACATGTCCACCCGCGCCGCCGAGACCCTCAAGGAAGAGCTCGAATCGCGCGGCCCGGTCCGCGTCTCCGAGGTCGAGGCCGAGCAGAAGGAAATGCTCAAGACCGTGCGCCGCATGGTCGACGAAGGCACGATCGTGATGGGAGGCGGCGGTGATGACGCGTTCGTCTAGCCGGCAGCGCAACGTGCCGCCGCCGGCCGGTGCCGGCACGGCCGGCGCCAAGGCCGCGATCTACGCCCGCTTCATCCCGCGCGAGGAGCTGAGCTCGTTCGCCGCCTGGGCGCCGGGGGATCTGTCCGGCGCCGGGCCGGCCACGCCGAGCGCGGGGTCGGCCGCGGAGCCGACGCCGGCCCCGGTCGATCCGGTCGAGCAGCAGGCCGAGCTGGTGCGCCAGGCGCGCCAGTCGGGCTACCAGGACGGCTATCGCGACGGCCTGGTCGCGCTCGAAGGATTCAAGCAGAGCTTCGCCCACCAGGCGACGCTGCAGGTCGGTCAGCTCGTGAAAGCGATCGGCAGCCAGCTCGACGCGATGCAGCAGGAGATGGCCGAAGCGCTCGCCGCGACCGCGCTGGCGCTGGCCGGGCAGATCGTGCGCAGCGAGCTCGCGGCCCGGCCGGAAAGCGTC
>DATCGH010000385.1:0-4583 GCA_036509055.1 Caldimonas sp. | reverse complement strand
CGTGGTAGACGATGCGCTCGGCCGAGGGCTCGATCGCGATGCGACCGTCGGCAAGCAGCTCGGCGATCAGCTGGGTGTGATGCAGCACCTCGTAGTGGCCGCCGAGCTCCGGGTACTCGTTGCGCAGCGAGTTCAGGGCGTGCGGATCGCAGGTGACGATGCGGGTGGCGCCGACCTCGGCGAGCGTGGCGACGAGGCTGCCCGCCAGCTGCTGGAACAGCATCTCGTTGCCGACCCGACGGACGCTCTCGCCGGTCGAGCCTTCGCGCGGGCCGAGGATGCCGAAACGCACCCCGCCCCGGCGCAGGATCTTGACGAAGGCGCGGGCGATGCGCTGGCCGCGCGGGTCGAACGACATCGCCGAGCCGACGTAGAAGAGAAGGTCGAGGCCCGCCAGGTCGGCGGCGGTGCGCACGATCGGCACCTCGAGGTCCTTCGCCCAGTCGCCGCGCGCGTCCGCCTGCAGGCCCCACGGGTTGCCCTGCGACTCGTAGGCCTCGAACAGCTTCTTCAGCTCGTGCGGGAACTCGCCTTCGATCATGACCTGGTGCTGGCGCATGCGGAAGAACTTGTCGAGATGCTCGAGCTCGATCGGACAGGCCGCCTCGCAATAGCCGCAGGTGGTGCAGGCCCAGAGCGTCTCGGTGCCGATCACGCCGCCCACGAGCGCCGGCAGCTCCGAGGCCGGGTCGGCGACGATCGCCTCGCGCTGCTCGAGCAAGTGGCGCTTGAGGCGGTCGTTGACGCCCTTCAGCGACAGCGGCTTGCCGGTGAGGTGGGTCGGGCAGGCGTCCTTGCAGCGGCCGCATTCGGTGCAGGTGAAGGCGTCGAGCCCATCCTTCCAGGTGAGGTCGCGGGCGGTGCGCACGCCCGCCTGCATGTCGGCCTCCTCGGTCGCCTCCATCAGCTTCTCGACGTCGACCGACGGCACGCGGTGGCCCGGGCGACCACGCCGGAAGTACAAGGTCGGCAGCGCCGTGACGATGTGGAAGTGCTCGCCGACCGGCAGCAGCACGAGGAAGGAGAAGACCACGACCATCTGCGTCCAGTAGGCGAGCACGTAGCCCGTCTGCAGCGCCGCCGGGCTCATCGCCGAGAACACCCCGGCGAGTGCGCTGCCGACGAAGGCATAGGCGCGCTCGTGGGCGATCGCCGGGAAGCGCTCGGCGAGGAGCGCGAACCGGAACCCGTCGAACGCGAAGTCGGTCACCATGATCGCGAGGATCAGCGACAGCACGAGCAACGCTTCCCTGTTCGGCACCAGGCGCGCCGGCCGCAGGACGAAGCGCCGGTAGAACCCGTACAGCACCGCGGCCACGACGGCCAGCTCGATCGCATCCTTGAACGCGGCGAAGGGCCCGCCGAAGGCGTTCGGAAATGACGCCGATTCGTTGTAGCCGATGGCGATCAGCTGGAGCTTGCGCAGCAGCAGCGACATGAAGCCGAGAAAGAACACCGCATGCATCAGCCCCGGCCGCCACTCGCGGCGCACCATGCGTTGCTGCAGCACGCCGTTGACGAGCACGCTGCGCAGGCGCTGCCAAGGCTGGTCGAGACGAGCCTCCGGCTGAAGGGCGACGACGATGGCGAGCTTGCGCCAGGCCAGCCAGCCGAAGGCGGCGAACGCCAGCAGCATCAGCACCGTGATGGCCGCCGGACCCAAGCGCGTTCCTCGTTTTTCCTCGTCGCGCGTCGGTTCAGTACCGGCCGTGCTGCTTGAAGACGTAGTTCATGAGCTCGACCGCCTGCAGCGAAAGCCGCGCCTGCACCCGGTGGGCCGCGCGCACGATGGCGCACATGACTTCGTAGAGGATGCGCGGCTGCGAGTCGATCAGGCTTTCGAGCGCTCCCCGGGTGAGGATCAGCACGCGCGTCGGCTCCGCCGCCACCAGCGAGGAATTGCGCGGCGTGCCATCGAGGAAGCCGAGCTCGTGGGCGAGGTCGCCGGCATGCAGCGTCACCAGCAGCGATTCGTCCGGGGTGCCGCGGTGCTTCGTGACGGCGATGGAGCCTTCGACGATGGCGAGCAGGCGGTCGTCGACCGCGCCCTCCAGCGCGAGGACGTCGCCTCGCTGCGAGGACTGGAGGCTGACCAGGCCGGCGAGCACCTGGAGCTGGTCGGCGGTCAGGGCGCGCGCGATCGGGGTGCCGCGAAGGGCTTCGACGACGGCAAGGTCGGGTGGTGGCATGGCGGTCTCCACGGTGAGCGGGTTCGCAGCCGACTGTGCCCTTCCGCCGGCCGCTGCGCCTGACCCATGTCAAGTCCGCGGGGCGGCCTCGGTCGAGCGATCCTAGGTGTAAACGCGAAGGTGCGTGCACGCCTGCAAATGGCCTTGATCTACCGCAAAGGACGGCCGATGGCCCGTCGCTAGGCTTGCCGCAATCCCGGTCCAGGCGTCCGCGCCGGCAACACGGGTGCCGCAAAAAGTGGAGGGTACGCTCTTGAATCCGTACGTCGTCTTCCTGCTGTACCTGACGGCGATTCTCGGCTTCGTGGCGATCACGCTGCTGATGAACGGCGTGCTCGGACCCAAGTCCACCCCGTCGGCGGTGAAGCTCGAGCCCTTCGAATGCGGCGCCACGCCGGTGAGCACGCTGAACGTCAAGGCGGTCCCCATCAAGTACTACGCGGTGGCGATCATCTTCATCCTCTTCGACCTCGAGACGGTCTTCCTCTACGTCCTGGCGCTGGGTGCGCAGCCCTTCAACGGCTTCATGCTGTTCACCTTCCTGCTGTTCGTCTTCCTGCTGGTCCTGCTCCTGCTCTACGTGTACAAGGCGCGGCTGCTCGAGGCGGTGACGCAGTAGCCATGGCCGCGCGCACCGTGCCGATCGTCCCGGCGGCGCCGCACGGCGCCAAGGACGGCGCCTTCGAGTACCTGACGACGCGCAAGGACGAGCTGGTCGGCTGGGCGCGCAAGTTCTCGCTCTTCCCCTATCCCTTCGTCACCGCCTGCTGCGCCATGGAATTCATGGCCGTCAGCGCCTCGCCCTACGACACCGACCGCTTCGGCGCGGCGCTGCCGCGCTTCTCGCCGCGCCAGGCCGATCTGCTGATGGTGGTCGGCACGGTCACGCACAAGCAGGCGCCGATCCTGCTCAAGGTCTGGGAGCAGATGTGCGAGCCCAAGTGGGTGATGGCCTTCGGCGTCTGCGCCAGCAGCGGCGGCTTCTACCAGAACTACGCCACGGTGCTGGGGATCGACCGGATCATCCCGGTCGACGTCTACATCCCCGGCTGCCCGCCGCGGCCGGAGATGGTGATCGACGGGATCATGCAGCTCCAGGACAAGATCGCGCGCGCCCAGCACCCGATCCTGACGCGGACCTTCTGAGCGATGGCCGCGAACCTCCTCGACCCGCTGCAGCAGCAGATCGTCCCCGCGGCCGGGGCGGCGACGCTGTCGCACGGCTGCCTGGTATTTCGCCTCGCGCCCGAGGAGCTGACACCGACGGTGCGGCGCCTGAAGGAGGAGTTCGGCTACGACCTCTTCCTCGACGTGACCGCGGTCGACTGGCCGGCGGACGTTCTGCGCTTCGAGATCGTGCACCACTTCGCCTCGACCCGGCAGCCGCTGCGGGTGCGCCTGAAGACGCGCGTCGCCGCGGCCGACCCTTGTGTCGACTCGCTGGCGAAGCTCTACGGCTCGGCGGCCTTCATGGAGCGCGAGTGCCACGACATGTACGGCATCGCCTTCCGCGGCAACCACGACCTGCGACCGATCCTCCTGTACGAGGGCTTTGCCGGCCACCCGCTGCGCAAGGACTACCCGAAGGGCCGCGAGCAGCCGCTCGTGCCCTACCGGAACTGAAGGCCCACCGCCCGTGGACACGCCCCTGCCCAACCCCGTGCGCTCGATCTTCGGCACGCCGCTGCGCGAGGACTCGGTCATCGTCAACATCGGCCCGTCGCACCCGGCCACGCACGGCACGGTGCAGATCATCGCCGAGCTCGACGGCGAGAAGGTGCTGCGCACCGACGTCCACTGCGGCTACCTGCACCGCGGCTTCGAGAAGGAGTGCGAGGACCACACCTGGCACAACCTCATCCCCTACGTCGACCGCCTCAACTACGTCTCGGCCCTGGTCAACGACTTCGCCTACTGCGACGGCGTCGAGCGGCTGATGGAGATCGAGATCACGCCGCGCTGCCGCTACCTGCGCACGCTGCTGTCGGAGTACTCGCGCCTGGTCGACCACCTCACGTGCGTGGCCGCCGGGCTGATGGAGATGGGGGCGATGACCGCCTTCCTCTACCTGGTGATGGTCCGCGACTTCATGTACGAGCACCTCGCCGCACTCACCGGCGCCCGGGTGACCTACACCTACGGCCGCATCGGCGGGCTGGCGCGCGACCTGCCCGACGGCTGGCTGGTGCGGCTCGAGGAGATCCTGGTTCAGTACGAGGATTTCGTCGCCCGGGTGCACGCCCTGGTGGACCGCAACCGCATCTTCATCGACCGGCTGCGCGGCGTCGGCACGATCTCGACCGCCGACGCCCTGAGCTTCGGCTGCACCGGCCCGATCCTGCGCTCGACCGGCCTGGCGCGCGACCTGCGGAAGGACGCGCCCTACCTCGCCTA
>DATCGH010000384.1:0-11929 GCA_036509055.1 Caldimonas sp. | reverse complement strand
GCCCTGTTCCTTGCGCAGCTTCTCGGCCATCGCCGCATAGGTGGGGCTGTCGAGGAACTTCTGCATGTGCTCGGCGTCGCGGAAGGTGAAGCCCCAGGCCAGGATGGCGTAGTCCTTGACCCAGTTGGCATACCAGTCGAGGACGTCGCCGTAGATCTGCACCGAGCCCTGCATCGTCTGCTCGATCACCTGGACGTCGCTGCCGAGCTGCTCGCCCTGGATGAAATTGACCTTCAGCTTGCCGCCGGCCTTGTCGTTGACGCAGGCGGTGAAGCGCAGGTTCTGCCGGTCCAGGATCGAGCCGAGCGCGTCGGAGCCGCCGAAGGTCAGGGTGGTCTGGGCTTGTGCGCCCGAGGCCAGCGCCATCAGGGCGGCCAGCAGGGCTGCTCGCTTGGGAAATGCAGGCATGTCGTCGTCTCCTTGGGATGCGTTCAGGTCGACTGCCGGGGCACGGCCACCGGCGCCGGTTCGAAGTAGCGGCGCTGCAGCGCCGTCTGGTTCTCGTAGATCGAGCCCTGGTTCGCCGCCGGCGGCAGCGGCATGCGGATCGGACAATCGACGCTGCGCGGCACCACGGTCGGCTCGCCGACCAGCAACCTGGCGTTGAAGTCGTCCCAGTCCGGGATGCCGAGCAGCGGGAAGGCATCGGCCGCGGCGAACTCGTAGAGCAGCAGGTTGCGCGAGTGCGCCGACATGTTTTGCGCCGAGCCGTGCACCGCCCGCACATGGTGGAACGAGCAAGATCCGGCGGGGGCGATCAAGGGCTGGGCACGCCGAAAGTCGAGTCCGTCGCGCGCCGGCTCCATGGCGCCGCAGAACCGGCCGTCCGAGCCGTGGTGGTCGAAGGTGGGGCCGCGGTGGCTGCCCGGCAGCACCATCATCGGACCGTTCTGGTCGGTGGCATCGTCGAGCAGCACGCCCACGGCCAGCAGGTCGTCGTTGGTGTGCGGATAGAAGGCCCAGTCCTGGTGCCATTCGACCGGCGAGCCGATCTCGGGGGCCTTGAGGTTGAGCTTCGAGCCGTGCAGCCGCACGCCGCTGGGGCCGAGCAGGGCGCTCAGCACGGCCAGCAGACGCGGCGAGCACATGAACTCGGCAAACACCGCATGGACCAGGTGCGGCTTCTTGATGCGCCGCACACGCGGCTGCGCGGCGCTGTGCGTCGGCTCGAGGTCATAGACATCGTCGTGCGCGCTCACCGCCCGTGCGCCCTCGATCAGCTCGGCCAGGACCTGCTTCATGCGTCGGCGCGTCAGGTCGTCGAGCAGGCTCTCGACGATGATGAAACCGTCGCGACGGTATTGCGCCAGGCCTTGGGCGTCGATGTCGGCCATGGGTCGTTCCTCTCACTTCCGCCTTGGCGGTCGGTCCGATGGTTGCGCTAACATTCATGCTGGTGGATGCCCGGATCACTGTCAAGCACGGCTAAACCCTCGCCCGCTTCCTCGATGTCTTTTGCACCACCGCCACGCAAGCGAAGGGCGCCCTTCGGCAGCGTGCGCATGGAAGACGTGGCGCGCGCGGCCGGGGTGTCGGCGATCACCGTGTCGCGTGCGTTGAACGCGCCGGACAAGCTCTCGCCGGCCACATTGCGGGCGGTGCGCGCGGCGATCGAGCGCTTGCGCTACGTCCCCAACCTCACGGCCGGCAGCCTGGCGTCGAATCGCTCGCGCACCGTGGCCGTGATCGTGCCGACGGTCAACAGCTCGATCTTCTCCGACACCATCGACGGCCTGGCCCAGGCGCTGGCATCGCGTCGCTATCAATTGCTGCTCGGGCAGACGAACTACCGCCTGGAGGAAGAGAGCGCGCTGGTGCAGGCCTTCCTGGGGCGGCGTGTCGACGGCCTGGTGCTGACCGGCGTGAACCATGCGCGCGGGGTGCGCAGCAGCATCCTGCGGGCGGCCATCCCGGTGGTGGAAACCTGGGATCTCAGCGATCGTCCGATCCACATGTTGGTGGGCTTCTCCAACCGTGCGGCCGGGTCGGCTGCGGCGCGCTACCTGCTGGGCAAGGGGCACACGCGTCTGGCCTACATCGGCGGCACGGACGATCGATCGCTGGCGCGCCTGCAGGGATTTTGCGAAGCGGCGCGGGCCGCCGGTGCAGGCGACGTCGCCTGCGCTCAGCTCGCCGTGCCCTCGTCCCCCGCCGATGCGGGCGCGGCGTTGGCCGCGCTGATGGGCGCGGCCGCGCCGCCGCGCGCCCTCTTCTGCAGCAACGACATGCTTGCCGCGGGCGCGCTGTTCGAGTGCGCGCGGCGCCGCATCGCCGTGCCGCGGGACCTGGCGATCATGGGCTTTGCGGACCTGCCGATCGCGGCCAGCATCGAGCCCCGCCTGACCTCGATGCAGGTGCGGGCCGGCGAGATGGGGCTTCGCGCCGGCCAGATGCTGCTGGCCCACCTGGAGGGCGAGGCCGCGCACGAGCGCATCGCCGATCTCGGCTTCTCGGTGGTGGAACGCGACAGCACGTAGCCTACTGGCCGCCGCCGGGCCGGCCGAAGTCGAGTGCTTCCGCGGTGGCCGCGCCGTTCTTCCGGCCAGGGTAGGAGAGCCAGGTCATCGCGATGTTGAGCTCCTGCACGACGTCGGCCGCCTCGATCTTCACCCGCTCGTCGAGCTCCATCGTTTCCGTGGTGTGCGCGTCCTTGACCAGGGTGACGTCGTAGCCGCGCTCGAGCGCGCCGTAGGCCGTTGCCCGGATGCACCAGTTCGTCGCCGCTCCGGCCAGCACGACGTGCGTCGCACCCAGCCTTGCCAGTTCCTCGTCCAAGGGGGTCTGCTCGAAGGACGAGTTGAAGTGCTTGTGCAGAACCGGCTCGCCTGCTGCCGGCACCAGCTCCGGAACCAGCTGCCACCGATCGCTGCCCTCGGGCAGGTCGGCGTCCGAGTGCTGCACCCAGAGCACCGGAACGCTCTCGGCGCGGGCACGCTCGACCGTGCGGCAGACGTTCCTGATCACCCGCGGCGACTCCCAGGCATCGCGCATGACCCCGACCTGCACATCGACGACCAGCAGGACCGGAGCGGTGCCTTCGCGAACGGTAGCCATTGCCGTTGCCCTCGGAAAATGGGAACGCCCGAATGATGGCGGGACAGCGCTTGCCGTGCTTCGACGCGCTCGGCTACCGGATGACGACGCCCCACGGCAGCTTGCCGACGGCGATGTCCGCGATCTTCTGGTTCGTGCCCGTGTCGATCACCGAGACACTGCCCGAGCGACCGCAGGCGACGTAGAGCTTCTTGCCGTCGGGGGTGAGCGCCATGTTCCATGGCCGCTGGCCGACCGGCACCGTCGCGATCGCGACCGCCGATGCGAGGTCGATGACCGACACGGTCGCATCGCCGCCGTTCGAGACGTACAGCCATTTGCCGTCGGGATGCAGGGCGACGCCGTTGCTGCGCAGGCCGGCCTTGATCCTGGCGAGCACCTTGAACGCCTGCGCGTCGATGACGAAGACCTCGTTCGCGTTCTCGGCCGCGACGTAGGCGCGCTTGCTGTCGGCCGAGAAGACGATGCCGCGCGGCCGCGCCCCGACCGGCACCTGGGCGACCTGCGCCCGCTTGGCGACGTCGATGACGTCGACCGCCTCGCCGTCCTCGGCGCTGACGAACACGTAGCGGCCGTCGGGAGAGAAGACCGCGTGCTCGGGGTTCTTTCCCCGCACCTTGACCACGAACGACTTCGCGTTCGTCCGCGCATCGACGAAGACGATCTCGTTCGTCTCCTCGACCGCGGTGGCGACCCAGCGCCCGTCGGGCGAGATGCTGACGCCTTCGGGCGACGCGCCGACCGCGATCGTCCCCGAGCGCTTGCGCGTCGCCAGGTCGACGATCACCAGCGCACTGTTCGGCTGGTCGCTGACGTAGGCGGTGCGGCCATCGGCCGAGACCACGGTTCCGCGCGGCTTCTGGCCGACGTCGATCTCGGCGACGACCTGGTCGACCGCGGTGTCGATGACGCTGAGCGAGCCCGAGCCTTCATTGGGAACGAAGGCGAACGGTGCCGCGGCGACGGCGAGCGGCGCGGCGAGCGCGGCGGCGAGGACAAGCCCGGGTAGCGAGGAACTCATGCGTGGACGCGCAGCCGGCGGGTCGAGGGTCAGGGCGCGATTCGCGCGAAGATGCCGTCGCGCTCGATCAGGGCATGCTTCAGCGCCATCGCGACATGGCCGACGACGAGGGCGAGCAGCAGGTAGGAGCTGATGTCGTGCAGGCCGACCAGGAACGAATAGACCGCCGGCGAGTCGGGTCCCCACGGCGGGAGCGCCATGCCGAAGAAGCGCACGCCGTGCTTGCTGAAGTTGGAGCCGACGTATCCGCTGAGCGGCGCCACCACCATGCAGACGTAGAGCGCGCCGTGGCCGAGGTCGGCGGCGCGCCGGCGCCGCGCCGACATCGTTGCCGGCCACGGCGGCGCCGCGTGGCCGAGGCGCCAGGCGATGCGCACGACGATCAGGATGCCGAGGACGATGCCGAACGACTTGTGCAGGTTGATCACCCCGGCGCGCGCCGGCGTCCCGCGCGGTGCGATCTCGTCGAGGACGAGGCCGAAGGCGATCTCGGCCAGCAGCAGGATCCCGATTGCCCAGTGCAGCCAGGCGGTGACGCGGTCGTAGCGCTGGCGGATCGGTGTCGCTGCCGCGGCATGGCCTGCGCCGGGGTCGGCCGCGTCGCGATCGAGCGTCGCCGCGCGTGTCACCGGCGACTCCATCGCGCTCGCCGCATCAGAGCCCGGCCAGGTAGTGCGCAAGATTGTCGATGTCCGCCGGGCTCAGCGTGTTCGCCACGCTCGTCATGTTGCCGGCGTCGTTGGTGCGCTTGCGCGCCTTGAAGTCCGAGAGCTGCTTGACGATGTAGGCATAGTGCTGGCCGGCGACCCGCGGAATCTCGTTCTGGCCGGCGAAGCCGCCGAGGTGGCACATCGTGCAGAGGGTCTCGTCGGCCTTGGCCCGGCCGAGCTTGGCCTTGGCCGGGTCGACCTTGAAGGTCTGCGCCGGCGGCTTCTGCTTGGCGAAGTAGTCGGAAATCTCGCGCATCTCGTCGCGGGTCAGGTCCTTGGCCATCGGCCCCATCTGCGGATCGCCGCGCCGGCCTTCCTGGAAGTCGCGCATCTGCAGGTAGAGGTAGCGCGAGGTCTGCCCGGCCAGGACCGGGTACATCGGATCGGTCGACTTGCCCGCTGGGCCATGGCAGGCCACGCATACCGCCGCCTTGGCGGGCGCGGTGTCCTGTGCGATGGAGGGGGAGGCTGCCGTGGCGCAGACGGCAAAAGCGAACAGGCGCGCCGCAAGAAATGTCAGGATCGTTCCCTTCGTTCACGTCGCGCCTGTTTTACCCGATCACGGCAAGGAGAAGACCAGGACGGTATTGCCGCGCTTGAAGTCGAGCTGCGTGTTGCCGCCCGCCGCGACCGCGACGTACTGCTTGCCGCCTACCATGTACGAGACCGCGGGCGCGTTGACGCCGGCGCCGGCCTGGTATTCCCAGAGCTTCTTGCCGGTCCGGGCGTCGAAGGCGCGGAACAGGCCGTTGCCTTCGCCGTTGAAGACCAGGTCGCCGGCGGTGGCGAGGACGCCGCCGATCAGCGGCTGCTCGGTGTCGAACTTCCAGGCCAGCTTGCCGGTGTCGAGGTTGACCGCGGCCAGGCGCCCCCACTGCTTCTCGCTCGGGATGACCTTGAACGCGCCGCCGAGCCAGAGCTTGCCGCCGGGGTAGGCCGCCTGCTCGACGTGGTACGTCATCGGCTGGTGCAGGTTGGCGGCGTAGGCCAGACGCAGCTTCGGATTCACCGCCATCGGGCTCCATTCGACGCCGCCGTTGGCGCCGGGCAGCATGCGCGCGCCTTCCTTGGTCGGCAGCACCCACATGTTCTCCTGCGGGATCATCGTCTCGCTGAAGCGGATCAGCTCGCCGGTGGCGCGGTCGTGGACGTAGACGTGGCCGGTCTTGCCGCCGTGGATGGCGACCTTGGTCATCTTGCCGTCCTTGCCCTTCGCCTCGGTGAGGATCACCGGCGAGACCGCGTCGAGGTCCCAGACGTCGTGCGCGACGTACTGGTAGTGCCACTTGTAGGCGCCGGTGTTGAGGTCGACGGCGACGATCGAGTCGGTGTAGAGGTTGTCCCCGGGCCGCTCGGCGCCGTACAGGTCCGGGCTCGGATTACCGACGACGAAGTAGACCATGTTCGTCTCCTTGTCGACCGCGGGCGCCATCCACACGCCGCCACCGAGCGTCTTGTAGAAATCGGCGTTCTTGGCGAGCGCTGCCTTCTCGGCGCCGATGTCCCGGTGCATATTGCGTCCGGTCGCGTCGTTGACCGCCCAAACGCCCTCGTGGCCCTTCTCGGGGATCGTGTTGAACGTCCACAGCAGCTTGCCGTCGTTGGCGTCGAACGCCTTGACGAAGCCGCGGATGCCGTACTCGCCGCCGTTGGTGCCGATCAGGATCTTGCCGTTGACCGCGACCGGGGCCATCGTCTCCGAGTAGCCCGCCTCCGGATCGGCGATCTGCGTCGACCAGAGCACCTTGCCGGTCTTGGCGTCGAGCGCCAGCAGCTTGGCGTCGAGCGTTCCCATGTACAGCCGGTCGCCCATGATGGCGACGCCGCGGTTGTTCGGGCCGCAGCAGAAGGTCGTCACCGCACCCATCTTGTGCTTGTAGTGCCAGAACTCCTTGCCGGTCGCGGCGTCGAGCGCGTACACGTGGTTGTACGAGGTCGTGATGTACATGATGCCGTCGACGACGATCGGCGCCGTCTCCATCGACTCGAGCACCTCGGTCTGGAACTGGAACGCCGGACGCAGCTTGGCGACGTTGGTGGTGTTGATCTGCGCCGCCGGGTAGTACCGGGTCTGCGCGTAGTTCATGTTCGAGTGCAGGAAGTTGGCGCTGTCCTTGTCGGCACCGTCGAGCCGGGCTTGCGGCACGGAAATGCTCTTCGGCACGGGACTGCCGGTCGGGGCGGCCGCCCCGGTCACTTCGGTCTGGGCGAAGGACGCCGGGACGATCAGAAAGAGCCCGGCGCAGGCCAACGACGCTGCCCCGGCCCGCGACAGCTTGGAAATTCGACGCATGAGAGTCTCCTTTGGTGTTATCGCGTCCCCGGGCTCTCGACCCGGTCGCGTTTTCACGATTGCAAGCGTATCGACAATCGGGTTCACTGCCTACCCCGAGGTATCGCTGCACTGCAGCATGAGATGGCGAGGCTCGTGAATCGATGACCCAACGTGTTCGACAAGCAATATCGATGGCCGGCGCGCTGCGCGCCGGCCTGGTCGCGCTGGCGCTGGCGGCGCCGTTCGTTGCAGGCGCGCAGGCGCCGAGCAATCCGACCCTCAACGCACAGCTCCTCGTCGGTGCACGCCAGGGCGACCTGGCCCAGGTCGAGCGCGTCCTGGCCGCCGGCGCGTCGCCGAGCTCGCGCAATCGGCTTGGCAAGACCGCGCTCTTGCTCGCCGCCGAGAAGGGCAATCTCGCCATCGTCGAGGCGATGCTGAAGAGCGGCGCCGACGTCAACCAGGCGTCGCTCGAGGGCGTGACGCCGCTCATGGCGGCGAGCTACGCCGGCTCCGCGCCGGTGGTCAAGCGCCTGCTCGCGGCGGGCGCGAAGACCGACGCTCGCGATCGCATGAACAAGCCCGCCATGGTGTATGCGGCCGGGCAGGGCAGCGCCGGCGCGATCGATGCGCTGCTCGCTTCGGGCATCGACGTCGACACCGCCTATGAACACGGCCTCACTGCCCTCATGTGGGCCGCCGGACAGGGCCAGGCCGATGCCGTGCGGCTGCTCCTCGAGCGCGGCGCGAAGCGTGACCTGCGCGACGACCGCGGCCTGACGGCGGCCGAGATCGCGCGACAGGCCAACCACGCCGGCGTCGCCGACGTGATTGCCAAGCCATGAGGTCGAACGCCGGGCCCGTTTCAGTGTTGACGAAGAAGTAGGCGGCGATCGGGCGTGAACGCCGCGATCTCCGGGTGCCTGCCGCGCACCGTCTCCTTGCTGGCTGCATTGAGCGCCCTCGGCGTCGCCGGTGGCATCGATGCCGCCGAAAACCCGGCCGAAGCCGTCGAGCTGACTCAAGTCGACGTCATCGGCACGACGCCGCTGCCGGGACTCGGCACGCCGATCCGGGACGTGCCCGCCAACGTGCAGGTCTACACCGGCAAGGACATCGCCAGGCAGCGCCAGGGCAACCTGGCCGAGTTCCTGGAGCGCAACGCGAACAGCGTCGCCGCCAACGCGGCCCAGGGCAACCCGTACCAGATCGACATCAGCTTTCGCGGCTTCATGGCGTCGCCGCTGGTCGGCGTCGCGCAGGGCTTGTCCGTGTTCCAGGATGGCGTCCGCATCAACGAGCCGTTCGGCGATGTCGTGAACTGGGACCTCTTGCCGCAATCGGCCATTGCAAGCATCCAGCTTCTTCCCGGCTCCAATCCCCTGTTCGGACTGAACACCCTCGGCGGCGCGCTGGTGATCTATACCAAGAGCGGCAGTGCCTACCCGGGCACGGCCGTCGAGCTGTCGGGAGGATCGTTCGGTCGCCGCACCCTGCAGGTGGAGCATGGCGGCGCCGACGGCGCGTGGGACTGGTTCCTCACCGGCAACGTTTCCGCCGATCGCGGCTGGGCTGCCCACAACCCGAGTCGCGTCAACCAGTTGTTCGGGAAGCTGGGCTACCAGACCGCAACCGATGACCTCGATGTGAGCATCACCGCCGCCAACAACCGGCTCGAAGGCACCCAGACGCTGCCGCTCTCGTTCTTTGACGACCCGCGCCAGGCGTACACCTACCCCGACATCAACGAGAACCGGCTCGCCATGCTGTCGGTCAAGGGCAGCCACTTCGTCAACGCGGACGCGCTGCTCGGCGGCAACGTCTACCTGCGCCAATACCGCAATCGCAACACCAGCAGCAACGTCAACGACGGGTTCGGCGAGCCCGATCCGGACACGGGAGCGATCGATACGACCCAGGCGCTCAACGACCGCTCGGTCATCACCCAGACCAGCTACGGCGCCGGCGTTCAGCTCACCCTGAGCCAGCCGCTCCTCGGCCGCAAGAACCGGCTCGTGCTTGGGGCCAGCGGCGATTTCGGAGACGCGCGCTATACGCTCGCTGCGCAACCGGCGGCGTTCGATGCGTCGCGGGGAACCGTTCCGACCGGCGACTTCAGCGCCCAGACCGACGCGAAGACGTTCAATCGCACGCTCGCGCTCTTCTTCATGGACACGCTCTCGCTGACGCCGCAGTGGACGGCGACCGCGAGCGCGCGCTACAACGATGCGCGGGTGTCGATCCGGGACCGTAGCGGCAGCAACCCCGACCTGGACGGCGATCACGACTTCAGGCGGATCAATCCCTCCCTCGGGCTGACGTTCAATCCCAGCACGGCGCTGACCGCGTACGGCAGCTACAGCGAGGGAATGCGCGCGCCGACCGCGATCGAGCTGACCTGCGCAGATCCCCAGGCGCCCTGCAAGCTGCCGAACAGCTTCCTCGCCGACCCGCCGCTGAAGAAGGTCGTCGCCAGGACGATGGAGATCGGCGCACGCGGCCGCGAGGGCCAGGCCCATTGGTCGGCAGCGCTCTACCGCACCGACCTGTCCGACGACATCCAGTTCATCAGCAGCGGCGGCGCCATCAACACGGGCTACTTCCAGAACGTCGGCAAGACACGGCGCCAGGGCGTCGAGCTGTCAGCGGGAACGAGCTGGGGTCCGGTCGCCATCGTCGCCCGTTACAGCGCGATCGCCGCCACGTACCGGACACCTTTCGAAGAGCACAGCCCGGCCAATTCGAGCGCCAACGCCGCCGGCGACATCAGCGTGCGCGCAGGCGACCGCATCCCGAGCATCCCTTCGCAGACCCTGCGCCTGAGGCTGGACGTCGAGGCGGGCGACAAGCTTTCGCTGGGCGCCGACTTGCTGGCGAGCAGCGCCAGTCATCTGCGCGGCGACGAGAACAACCAGGACTCGCACGGCCAGGTGCCCGGCTACGCCTTGCTCAATCTCGACGGCCGCTGGCGACTGGCAAGGAACGTCGAACTGTTCGCGCGCATCAACAACGTCTTCGATCGCCAATACAGCAACTTCGGCGTGCTGGGCTACAACGCCTTTGCTAACGCCGACCGCACGTTCGACCCGGCGAATTCGCTCGCCGAGCCGTTCCTGGGCGTAGGAACGCCCCGCGGCGCATGGCTCGGGGTGCGCTATGAGTGGCCATGAGGCCGCGTGCTCCCGCCGGAACGATCACCCGTGGGCCGCGAACCCGGTCGACGTCCCGCGCGATGTCGTCAGCGTGGGGCCGGCGTGGCCTCCCAGCCGTTGACGGCGCCGAGATAGATCCAGAGCAGTTCCAGCTGTTCGGGCTTGAGCGTGGTGCGCCAGGCAGGCATGGCACGCACGCCCTCGTTCACCGAGCGCACGAAGCGCTCCTTTTCGTTGCGGGGAAACGTGCGCAGGTCGAAACCGATGCCGTTGGTCACGAGGTCGATGCCGTGGCAACGCTGGCACGAGCTGATATAGAGCTTGCGGCCCGATTCGACCTGCGCCGCACTTGCCGCGGCCGCGGAAGCCGGCTGCGCATACGGCGCGGCCGGCATGGCTGCGAGGACGAACGCAAGGACGAGCCGGCCGCGTCTTCTCATCGAGCCGGAGGCAGCGCGAAGGTCCACACCGAGCCACCCGCCGGCACGTTGGCGACGTCAGGGTCGCCGGCGAGCGCGCCGTAGACGGTGGCGGCGCCGCTCAGGATGGTGACGTACTGACGGCCGTCGCTCTCCCAGGTGATCGGCAGGCCGGTGATCCCGGAGCCGGTCTGGAAGGACCAGAGCCTGCGGCCGGTCTTGGCCTCGAAGGCGATGAACTGCCCGCTCTGCGAGCCGGTGAAGACCACCCCGCCGTCGGTGCTGAGCACGCCCGCCCAGAACGGCGACTTGTTCAGCGTGCGCCAGACGGCCTTGCCCGCCACCGGATCCCAGGCGACGAGCGCGCCGCGGTTGCCGTCGTCGGGGGCCACGAAGCCGCCGAGCTCGAGGCCGAGGTACCAGTTCGGTCCGCCCGGCCGTTGCTGCTTGACGTACTTGATCTTCATGCCGAGGTCGATCGAGTTCAGGAACACGAGTCCGCTCTTCGGGTCGTAGCTCATCGGCATCCAGTTCTTGCCGCCGAAGGCGCTGGGCCAGACCTCGATGAAGTCCGTCTCCTCGCTCTTTCTCACCATCGTCGTCATTGGCGTGTCGATCGGCCGGCCGCTGGCCATGTCGATGCCGGTCGCCCAGTTGATCTTGCGCGCGAACGGCGTTGCCGATATGAGCTTGCCCGTGGTGCGGTCGATCACATAGAAGAACCCGTTGCGGTTGGCCTGCATCAGGACCTTGGTCGTCTTCCCCGACGCCCCCGGGAGATTGGCAAGCTCGGCCAGCACGAGCTCGTTGGTTCCGTCGTAGTCGTAGGGATCGCCGGGCGAGAACTGGTAGTGCCAGACGATCGCTCCGGTCGCCGGCTTGATCGCCAGCACCGAGCCGATGTAGAGGGAGTCGCCGCCGCGCGTGGCGGCATTCCACGGGCCGCCGTTGCCGGTGCCCCAATAGACGAGGTCGAGCTCGGGATCGTAGGTGCCGGTCAGCCACGTCGGCGCGCCACCCACCTTGTAAGCGTCCGGCTTCCAGGTGTCGCCGCCCGGCTCGCCCGGCGCGGCCGTCGTCCAGCGATGCCACTTCTTTTCGCCCGTCTTCAGGTCCCAGCCGTCGAGGAATCCGCGCGAGCCGTACTCGCCGCCGGAGATGCCGGTGATGAGCACGCCGCCGGCAATCAGCGGCGCGTGCGTCATCGAATAGCCGTCCTTGTAGTCGGCGGCCTTCTGCGTCCAGATCGTCTTGCCGTCCGCCATCGAGAGCGCCATCACGCGCGCGTCGATCGTCGT
>DATCGH010000383.1:0-4613 GCA_036509055.1 Caldimonas sp. | reverse complement strand
TAGATGCGCATCATCTCCTGCTGCATCTGCTGCGGCTTGTCCTTCAGCCGCTCGCGCATCTCCATCACCTTCGGATTGATCGCCTTCATCTTCGCCATCGAGGCATAGGCCTTGGCGTTGAGCCAATAGAAGGCGATCTTCAGCAGCACCACCAGGCCGACGATCGACCAGCCCCAGTTGCCGAAGATCTTGTGCAGCTGCGTCAGCAGCCAGAACAGCGGCTCGGCCAGGATCTTGAAGATGCCGTAGTCCTTCACCAGCTCGAGCCGCGGCGCCAGCTCGGCGAGCTTGTTCTCCTCCTGCGGGCCGACGAACAGCTTGGCGTCGAACGCCTTGGTCGTGCCCGGGGCGATTTCGCCGAGCGGCACCAGCATGCCGACCGAGTAGATGCGCGCCGGCTTTTCGGTGGCCGGGTTGATGGTGTCGGCCTTGCCGGTGAAGTATTCGCGCGGTTGCTTTGTGCCTTCCTTGTCGATCAGCCAGGCCGAGGCGAAATAGTGCTGGACCATCGCCACCCAGCCGGCGTCGGACTCGGTGGTGTGGTCCGGCTTGGCGGCGGCGGCGCGCTTCTCGATGTCCTTGAACTCGACCTTCTGGAACTTGCTGCCGTCGTCGATGGCCGGCCCGGTGAAGGTGAAATAGAAGCTCGATTCACCCGGCGGCGGCACGCCGTCGCGCACCAGCTGCAGGTAGAGGCGCGGCGAGACCGGCGCTCCCGACTCGTTGACGATCTCGTTCTTGACGTCGATGACGTAGTCGCCGCGCTTGAAGGTGTAGGTGCGGACGAGCTTGACGCCGCCCACCGGCGGCGATTCGTACTTCACCTGGAGCGCGTTCTGGCCCGGTGCCAGGGTGCGCTCGCCCGGAGCGAGCGTCATCGTCGTGTGGTGGTTCGGCAGGCCCGAGCCGCCGGCCGCGGGCACCAGGCCCGACTCGGCGACATAGAGACGGTTGGGCGACTGATCGAGCAGCACCACGTCCCTCGGCGCCGGCTTCTCGGCCTTGCGGCCGAAGAGCTCGAGCAGCGGCTCGTACCACTCGTGCACGACGTGGTCGGGATACTTCAGCAGCTCGAGTCGGACCAGGGTGGCGCCGGTCGAGCTGAAGGTCGCCTTGACGACGTCGGTGGTGATCTCGGTTCGCACCGACGCCGTCGGCGCGGGGCCGGAAGCGGCGGCCGGAGCGGCGCTCGGCGCGGCGGCGGCGATCGGCCCGGTCGCGCCGGTCGCGGTCGACGGGGTGGGCAGGCCGACGCTCGAGGCCGGAATGGTCGCCGGCGCGGCCACCCGGGCCGGCGGCGGGCCGAAGAACGACGGCTGGCCGTTGTGCTTGTTCCAGGCGTCCCAGATCAGGAACAGCGAGGCGGAGAACACCACCCAGAGGATGCTGCGGCGAATATCGGTCATGGGGAGGCGGTGTCGGACGCGCCGGAGGCGCGAGAAGAGGGAGCCGCCGGCGAAGCCGCCAGCAGGGCACGGAAAAGACGGGGCGGCTCTGCCGGCACCGGATCGAAGCCGCCCGCGCACCACGGATGGCAGCGGCCGATGCGGCCGACCGTCAAGACGCTGCCGGCAAGAGCGCCGTGGCGCTGCAAGGCGTCGATGGCATAGACCGAGCAGGTCGGCTCGAACCGGCAGGCATTGCCGAGCCACGGGCTCAGCAGCAGGCGATAGGCGCGCACCCCAACGATCAGCAGACGCCGCGGCAGCAGGCTCAGGCGGGTGCGAAGGGCCTCGGTCATGGCGTGCCGGGACGGCTGGCGGCGCGGAACAGCTCGTCGAGCTCGGCGCGGGCGAGCGCGCGCAAGGCCGGCGACGCCGCACTGACGAACCGGCTGCGATCGAACGGGGCGCGCAAGCGAACAATCCACAGGCCCCGGGCCAGCTCGGCCGCATGGCGGCCGCCGGCGGCGTAGATCTGGCGCTTGAGCAAAGAGCGAGTCACGGCGCGGCGCGCGTGCCGTTTCGGGACCACGGCGCCGAGCCGCCGCGAAGGCTCCGCGGGCAAGTCATCCACAGGCCGTTCACCGCTTTCCTTCGATTCTGTGGATAAGTCGCCGGCTACCGGATCCGGCGAGGACCCAGGGCCCCCCGCATCGGCGACGGGCAGATGATGAACAGCGAAGTGGGGAGTGCGGGCCCGGCTGCGCGAGCCGAGCACCCGCTCGAAATCGGCCGACGTGACCAGGCGGGCCATCGCCTCGACCGCGGGCAGGCGCCGAGGCATGCGACCGCGCGAAGCGGCGCCTTAGACGGCCAGGCGCTTCCGACCCTTGGCGCGCCGGGCGTTGATGACCGCGCGGCCGCCGCGCGACTTCATGCGGACGAGAAAGCCGTGGGTGCGAGCGCGGCGGGTCTTGGAGGCTTGGTAGGTGCGTTTCATGATGCTTTCCCTGGCCCAGAGCATGCGCTCTAAGGCGAACCCGCTATTACATCAAGAATCGGCCTCACCGTCAACGGCACGGGCTTGCCTGTGGCGGTGGCGCGGCACCGGCCGGAATGGGTGTTTTCACTGTGGATAAGTCCCTGGCGGCCGGCCTCGGCGGGATACAATGCGCGGCTTTCCCCGGGTACTTCTCCACATATGCGCGCCGACCTCTGGCAACGCGGCTGCGAGCGCCTCGCCGCCGAGCTGCCCGACCAGCAATTCAACACCTGGATCCGGCCCCTGCCCGACGCCGAGGTCGCGGACCTCGGCGACGCCGGCGCGACCGTGACGATCCGCGTGCCCAACCGCTTCAAGCTGGACTGGATCCGCACTCAGTACGCCGGCCGGATCGAGACCGCGTTGAGCGACCTAGCCGGCAAACCCGTGCGTCTCGACCTCACCCTCGCGCCGCGCGATGGCGCGGGCAAGGGCGCACCGGTGCCCGCGGCCGGCGCCGGAGCGCCGGTGGCGCGGGCCGTCCGAGGCGAATCCGGCTCGTCCTCGACGCACGTCAACGGCAGCGCCGTCGCCATCCCGGGCGACGGGGCGTCGCTGCCGTCGCGCAGCCGCCTCAACCCGGCGCTCAGCTTCGACACCCTGGTGCCGGGCCGCGCCAACCAGATGGCGCGCACGGCCGCCCTGCACGTCGCCGGCGCGCCGGGGCAGATGTACAACCCGCTCTTCATCTACGGCGGCGTCGGCCTCGGCAAGACGCACCTGATCCATGCCGTCGGCAACGCGCTCCTCGCCGACCGGCCGGACGCCCGCATCCTCTATCTGCACGCCGAGCAGTTCATCACCGACGTGGTGAAGAACTACCAGCGCAAGACCTTCGACGAGCTCAAAGCCAAGTACCACTCGCTCGACCTGCTGCTGATCGACGACGTGCAGTTCTTCGCCGGCAAGGAGCGCACCCAGGAGGAGTTCTTCAACGCCTTCGAGGCGCTGCTCGCCAAGCGGGCGCACATCATCATGACCAGCGACACCTATCCCAAGGGCCTGGTCGACATCGACGAGCGCCTCACCTCGCGCTTCGACGCCGGCCTCACGGTCGCGATCGAGCCGCCCGAGCTCGAGATGCGGGTCGCGATCCTGATGAAGAAGGCCGACCAGGAAGCGACGCCGATGCCCGAGGACGTGGCCTTCTTCGTCGCCAAGAACGTGCGCGCCAACGTCCGCGAGCTCGAGGGCGCGCTGCGCAAGATCCTGGCGTACTCGCGCTTCAGCCACAAGGACATCAACATCCAGCTCGCCCGCGAGGCGCTGAAGGACCTGCTCTCGATCCAGAACCGCCAGGTCGGGGTCGAGAACATCCAGAAGACGGTCGCCGACTTCTACAAGATCAAGGTCGCCGACATGTACTCGAAGAAGCGGCCCGCCTCGATCGCCCGGCCGCGGCAGATCGCGATGTACATCGCCAAGGAAATGACGCAGAAGAGCCTGCCCGAGATCGGCGAGCTGTTCGGCGGCCGCGACCACACCACCGTGCTGCACGCGGTGCGCAAGATCTCGGCCGAGCGGCAGAAGAACACCGAGCTCAACCAGCAGTTGCACGTGCTCGAGCAGACCCTGAAAGGCTGACGTGCCGCCAGCTGCAAATCGGAAATCCTGTCAAGCAACAACCGTGGGGACAACTTCCGGCACAACTCCGCTCTTTCCACAGCGGGTGCCGTCCGGGCCGAGTTATGCGCTTTCCACGGCGCGCGAAAACAGACTCGATCGACAGGCTTTGCCGCGCGCTAACTGCCTGACGGAACAGGCGAAAATGCGATTGCCCACAGGTAAGGCCCATGCCTACTACAACGACCAGCTTAAGAGGTTGACATGATTGTCTTGAAAGCCGCACAAGAAAAATTCCTGGCAGCCTTGCAAGCGGTCTCCGGCATCGTCGAGCGACGACATACCTTGCCGATCCTGGCCAACGTGCTGATCCGCAAGACCGGTCCGAACATCGAGATGACCACCAGCGACCTGGAGATCCAGGTGCGCACGACGGCCGAACTCGGCGGCGACGGCGGCAACTTCGCCACCACGGTCGGCGCGAGGAAGCTGATCGACATCCTGCGCTCGATGCCGGCCGACCAGATCGTCACCCTGAGCTCCACCCAGACCAAGCTCACCCTGGCCGGTGGCAAGAGCCGCTTCACCCTGCAGACCATGCCGGCCGACGACTTCCCGCTGGTGCA
>DATCGH010000382.1:0-2861 GCA_036509055.1 Caldimonas sp. | reverse complement strand
GGTCTCATGCCAGGGCGAGCCGCTTGCCGAGTTGTTCCATGGGCACGTTGTAGGTCTCGCGGGCGCTGAAGGCGGAGATCGCCGACACCACGCAGGCGGCGCTGACGAAGGCGGCGACCGGCATCCAGCCGTTCGGCCCCTCCCCGAGGATGGCGGCGCTGATGGTCGGCGCGAAGCCGCCGAGGGCGAAGCCGATCTGCGTGCCGATGGCCATGCCGGAGAGGCGCACGCGGGTGTCGAACATCTCGCCGTAGAGCGAGGGCCAGATGCCGTTGGCCGCGCTGTAGACCACGCCGGACAGGAGCAGGCCGAAGATGAAGATCAGCGACAGGTCGCCCTGCGAGATCGCCCAGAGCGTCGGCCAGATCAGGACGGCCGAGCCGAGGGCGCCGATCAAGAACACCGGGCGGCGGCCGATCCGGTCGGAGAGCGTCGCCCAGAGGGGGATGGCGGCGAGGGCGACCAGGTTGGTGCAGACCAGCAGCATCAGCATGCTCGAGCGCGGCAGGTGAATCGTGTTGACTGCGTACGAGAGCACGAACACGCCGAAGATCGTGCTGACCACCGAGACCAGGGCGGCGAAGATGACGCGCAGCACGTCCGGCGTATGGTTCTGGAACAGCTCGGCCACCGGCAGCTTGGGCGTCTCGTGCGCCTTGGCCTCTTCCTCGAACGCCGGGGTCTCCGGCAGGGTGCGGCGGATCCAGAAGCCGACGGCGACGACGATCGCGCTCAGGAAGAACGGCACCCGCCAGCCCCACGACAGCAGTTGATCTTCGGGCAACGCCGAGATCGGCAGGAAGACGAGGGTCGCGAGGATGAAGCCCATCTGCGTGCCGCTCAGGGTGAAGCTGGTGAAGAAAGCGCGCCGGTCCGCCGGTGCGTGCTCCAGCGTCATCGAGTTGGCGCCGGCCTGCTCGCCGGCCGCCGAAAGCCCCTGCAGCAGGCGGAGCAGCACGAGCAGGATGGGCGCGGCGATGCCGACCTGGCCATAGGTCGGCAGGGCGCCGATCAGGAAGGTCGACAGACCCATCAGCAGCAGAGTGAAGGTGAGCACCTTCTTGCGCCCGAACTTGTCGCCGACATGGCCCATGAAGAAGGCGCCGATCGGCCGGGTGACGTAGCCGACGCCGAAGGTCGCGAAGGCGGCGATGGTGCCGATCTTCGGGTCGACCGAGGGGAAGAAGATCTTGCCGAAGACCAGCGCCGCGGCGGTCCCGTAGATGAAGAAGTCGTAGTACTCGACGGCGCTGCCGATCCAGCTGGCGATCGCCGCCTTGCGCGGGGCGCGGGCCGGCGTCGAAGCGCTCGGGGGCTCTTGAACCATTCGCTTGTCTCCGTGCAGCCCTCGAAACGGGACCGATGCGTGAATGTACGAACTGGTACGTTCTTGAGCATTAGTATTTACCCTAATTTCCCAGGTGCTGAAATGGACTCTGCGCGTGCTAGTCTGCGGAAATGAACGAACCAGTCCCTTCTGAGGTCAAGACGGCCGGGAAGCGCCGGACACCGGAAACCCGGCCCTACGACGCCGAGAAGTCGCTCGCCGACATCCTCGAGGTCGCCACCGCCGAGTTCGCCGACAAGGGCCTGGCCGGCGCCCGCATCGACGAGATCGCCGCGGCGACGCGAACGAGCAAGCGGATGATCTACTACCACTTCGAGAGCAAGGAGGCGCTCTACATCGCCGTTCTCGAAGCGGCCTACCGGCGCATCCGCGCCATCGAGGCCGAGCTGCATCTCGAGGACCTCGCGCCGGAAGACGCGCTGCGCAAGCTGGTCGCCTTCACCTTCGACTACCAGCACGACAACGAGCCCTTCATCCGCCTCGTCATGAACGAGAACATGCATCGCGGCGAGTACCTGGCGCGCAGCTCGATCATCCAGGAGCTCAACGTGCCCGCGATCGACGCGGTGAGCCGCGTCTACCAGCGGGGCCTGGACGCGGGCGTCTTCCGGCGCGACGTCGACCCGATCGACCTGCACATGTCGATCTCGGCGCTCTGCTTCTTCAACGTCGCCAATCGCTACACGTTCTCGCTGATCTTCAAGCGCGACCTGACCTCGCCGGCGGCGCTGCGGGCGCGCCGCGACAGCGTCGTCGAGATGGTGGTGCGCTACCTGCGCAAGTGAGACGCGCGGGCCCCGGCTAGGCCGCGGCGGCGTCGGGCCGTCGCGGGTGCTCGGCGAAGAAGCGCAGCATCTCGCGCGATGCGTCCGGCCCGGCGCTTTCGGTATAGCTGCCGGCGGTATCGCCTCCGATCCAGGCATGGCCCGCGCCGTGCACCACCCAGTGCTCGGCCCGGCTCGGACCGGCGGCATCGGCGGGCACGTAGACGGTGCGGGTGAAAGCCAAGCCCGTGGCACCGGCCGGGCTCATCTCCCGGGTCGCCTCGGCCGATGCGCTGCCGAGCACCGCGTCGATCAGGTGGCTGGCGTTGAGAGCATGGACGGTGCTGTCGGCATCGCCGTGGAAGACGATCATCGGCGCCTCGATGGCTTCCGACGGCGAGATCGCGCCGCGGCCGCCCGATTTCATGGCCGAGAACGCCGACACGACGTCGTGTGCGGCGCCGGGCGGCACGCCGGAATGGACGCCGGCGGCGGCGAACAGGTCGGGGTATTCACGCGCCAGGATCGCTGCCATCGCGCCGCCGGCCGAGAGGCCGGCCACCCACACCCGATCGGCATCGATCCGGTGCGTCGCCATGACATGGCGTGTCATGCCGGCGAGCAGCGCCGGCTCGCCCTGGCCGCGCCGCTGGTCGCCGGCCAGGAACCAGTTCCAGCATTTGTTGATGTTCGAGCGCGGCGCCTGCGCCGGGTAGAGGACGTAGAAGCCCTGCTCCTGGGCGAGCGCG
>DATCGH010000381.1:0-4388 GCA_036509055.1 Caldimonas sp. | reverse complement strand
ACGCGAAAGCCCTTCTCGAGGAAGAAGAACATCTGGTTGTCCCAGTCGTCGGCCGACAGCGGCCAGCCGTGGGAGAAGACGATGGGCTGGCCGGTGCCCCAGTCCTTGTAGAAGATCTGGGTGCCGTCTTTCGCGGTGATGGTGCTCATGGTGGGTCATTGCTCCTTTGGGCCGGCCATTGAAATACGTGTTCCTGACGCCGGCATGACAGGCCACGCGCAAGACGCATGCCGGGCGCCGCCGTTCAGCCCAGCTCCAGGAGGACGGGCTGGTGGTCCGACGCGCGGCTGCCGGCATCGACCGCGATCGCCTGCAGCCGCGGCCGCAGGTCGCGGCTGGCGAAAATGAAGTCGCAGGTGAAGGCCTCGGGCCACTGTTCGTGGTCGTGCACGCCGATCGTCGGCGCGTGCGCCACGCCGGGATGCAGCACCGCCCACACGTCATCGAGGGCGAACACCCGCTCGTCGAAGGGCGCGGTCATGCGCGCATAGGCCGGGTCGGTGATGCGGCAGTTGAAGTCCCCGGTCAACACCGCCGACGGCGTCTGCGCCTGGCTGTGGAACGGCCCCTCGGAGCGATCGACCGGCCGGTCGCGGCGCGCATGCTCGCTCGCCTCGGCATGGCGGGCGCGAACGCCTTCCACCTGGGCTTCGCGCTGCAGCGCCGAGTAGTACTCGAGGTGGGTGGTCATCACCCGCAGCAGGCCGAACGGCGCCTGCACCACCGCCTCGAGCAGCATCCGCGGCATGTGAGCCACGGCCGGGTCGCTCGGGCAGGGCAGCTGCACGCGCGTGACCTGCTGCACCGGCAGGCGGCTCAGGATCATGTTGCCGAAGGTCCGCCGGCCGCCGTCGGCAGCGGCGGTGTCGACGGCGATGCCGCGGATCGCGGTGAATCCCGGCAGCAGTCCGGCGATCAGCGCGAACTGGTCTTCGCCGGCACTCCCCTTGAGCGACGGGAAATTGCAGGCCACCTCCTGCAGGCACAGGATGTCGAAGTCGGCCAGGGCGCGCGCCTCGTCGACGATCCGCTTCGGGTCGACCCGGCCGTCGACGCCGCGGCACCACTGGATGTTCCAGTCGAGGATCTTCACGGAGCGGGAGGCTACCTGCGTCGCAGCTGCCAATCCACCGGCGCGCCTAAGCCCATGACCCGGTCGGGGCCGGAGTCAGAAAGGAACGCTGTAGTTGACGTAGACGCGAAGCTGGAACGCGGTCGGCGAGCCGTCCTGATGCAGCCATCCGCCGCGCAGCGTCGCCACCAGGCCGGAGAGCGCCGAGTCCTTGGCGAAGGCGTAGTCGGCCCTCAGGTCGGTTTCCTGGCGGTCGGGAATCAGCGCCCCGTTGGCGGCGTTCTTGCGATCGTTGCTGCTCGCATAGATCGCCGCGGCGGTGAGCCCCGGCGCGCCCAGGCTGGCGAAATTGACGTTGCCGCCGATGCCCCAGGTCTTCTCGCCGGCGGTATTGAAGGGCACCTGCATCAGGTTGAGAAACGAGGGGTGGTCTCCGAACGGATTCTGGGAATCGAAGCCGTTGCCGTTCTGGGTGTAGTTGAGTTGGGCGCTGAACGGACCGCTGCTCAAGACGGCCTGCACCCCCGCGTGATAGGTCGAGAAGTTGCCGATGAATTCCTTGCCGATCGACTTCTGCGAGGTGTATTGCGCGCCGAGCACCAGCAGCGTCTGGGCGTCGAACGCGATCGGGTACTTGCCGTCGACGTAGAGGGTGTTGTAGAGATCGGTGCCGTACTGCTCGTCCACCCTGACGTAGCCATTCTTCGTGAAATCCCAGGTGACGCCGCCGAAGCCCACGCCCTTGTGCGTGCCCTTGCTGCCGGCCGCGGTGGACATCCAGTCGAAGCTGTCGGACGCGCGCGTCTTCATCTTGGCGATGTAGCCGCCGGTGTAGCTCACGCCGCTCGCCGCCCCCGAGAGCGTGTACGCCTCGAAGGTGTTGGGCACCATCCGGTTGTCCTGCGGATTGATGTACGGCCGGTTGACGAGCTGCCGGTAGCCGGTGAGCGTCTGGTCGAAGACCTTCAGGGCGCCCCAGGCCTCGCCGAGCACGCTGAACGACTTCTGCCCCGGCATGAGCAGCTTGGTGCCGTCCTTGTCGTCGGGCCCGTAGAGCTTCTGCGAGGTGTAGCCGAGCACGCCGAACTGGAACAGGTCGCCCCACCAGGGGCTGCGCACGCCGGCCCAGCCGCCGACCGCCCAGGCCTCGTTCTTGCCGCCGCTGAGCGTCTCCGTGTCGTAGTAATAAGTGCGCAGTTGCACCACCGGCTCGAACCCGCCGAGCTTGTAGCCCTCGGGAGACAACGGCCCGGGGGAAATGCCTTGCGCCAACGCCGAGACCACGCCCCAGGCGCAGCCTGCGGCGAGCAGCCTCCGCAGGGCGCGGCGCAGCGTCGGTCGGGTCATGGAGGCCGATCAAATCACCCCGACCTGCGACTGTCACCCTGCCCAAAGGTGCAATAGCCCCGGTCGGGCTGCAGGGTTATCACCCGCAATGCGGCATCCGCCGCGGCGTGACGCTGCGCCGTCGCACAAGGAGCATTGCATGGCTACCCAGCAGCCCACGTCCGGCGTGTGGCGCTTCGACATCGTCGCCGGCCTCACCGCCGCGGCCGTCGTCTTGCCGAAGGCGATGGCCTACGCGGCCGTGGCCGGGCTGCCGGTGGCCGTGGGCCTCTATACCGCGTTCGTTCCGATGATCGTCTACGCGGTGCTGGGGACCTCGCGGGTGCTGAGCGTCAGCTCGACGACCACGCTCGGCATCCTCGCCGGCACGGGGCTCGCCATCGCGGTTCCCGACGGCGACCCGGGCAAGCTGATCACCGCCACCGCCACCCTGACCGCCCTGGTCGGGGCGATGCTGCTGCTCGCCCGGATCGCCCGCCTCGGATTCGTCGCCGACTTCATTTCCGCGCCGGTGCTCACCGGCTTCAAGGCCGGCATCGGCCTGGTGATCGTGCTCGACCAGATTCCCAAGCTCCTCGGCACGCACATCACCAAGCACGGCTTCTTCCCCGACCTGCTGAGCGTCGCCCAGCACGTGCCGGAGACCTCGCTGCTGACGCTGGGCGTGGCCCTGGCCACGCTGGTCGTCCTGGTGGGGATGGACCGGCTCTGGCCGGCCTCGCCGGCGCCGCTGGTCGCCGTGGGCCTCGGCATCGCCGCCTCCTCGTTCCTCGGCCTGCAGGCGCTCGGCGTCTCGATCGTCGGCAAGATTCCCCAGGGCCTGCCATCGATCACGCTGCCCGACCTGTCGCTGATCGTCCAGCTCGCGCCGGCGGCGGCGGGGATGGCGCTGATGAGCTTCACCGAATCGATCGCCGCGGCGCGCGCGTTCGCCGGCTCCGACGATCCGCCGGTGGATGCCAACCGCGAGCTCGTCGCCGTCGGCGCGGCCAACCTCGCCGGCTCGCTGACGGGCGCGATGCCGGCGGGCGGCGGAACGTCGCAGACGGCGGTCGTCAGCGCCGCCGGCGGACGCTCGCAGCGGACTTCCCTGGTCACGGCCGCTGCCGCCCTCGCGACCATGCTTTTCATCGCGCCGCTGCTCGGCCTGATGCCGAACGCGACGCTGGCGATGGTCGTCATCGTCTACTCGGTCGGCCTGATCAAGCCGTCCGAGTTCCGCGCCATCCGCGAGGTTCGGACGATGGAGTTCCGCTGGGCCGTGGCAGCGATGCTCGGCGTGCTCCTGTTCGGCACGCTCCAGGGCATCGTCGTGGCGATCATCATGTCGCTGATCGGCCTGTCGAGCCAGGCGGCAAGGCCGACGGTGCATGTCATCGGCCGCAAGCGCGGCGCCGACGTCCTGCGCCCGCTGTCGCCGGAGTTCCCCGACGACGAGACCTTCGAGGGCCTGCTGATCCTGCGCCCCGAGGGGCGCCTGTTCTTCGCCAACGCTCAGAACGTCGCCGAGCAGATCCAGGAGCTGGTCGCGAAGCACAAGCCGCGGGTGCTGGCGATCGACATGAGCCGGGTGCCGGACATCGAGTACTCGGCGCTGCAGGCACTGATCGAGGGCGAGAAACGGACCACGGCAGGCGGCACCATCGTCTGGCTGGCGGCCATGAATCCGTCGGTGCTCGAGGTGGTGCGCCGCACCGACCTCGCCCAGCGGCTCGGCCGCGAGCGGATGCTGTTCAATGCCCGCCTGGTGATCGAGCGCTACCAGGAGATGCTGGCCCGCGAGGGCGCGGCCGCGCGGATCGAAGGCGTGACCTAGGAAGGATTCAATGCCAGCCGGCAGATGCGCACCGATGCGTCGTCAGGCTCGTAGGCGATGCTGAAGCCCAGTCGCTTCGCCAGGCCCAGCATCGACTGGTTCTGCGACAACACGAACCCTTCCATCTCCTTCAGGCCGCGGCGCCTCGTCTCT
>DATCGH010000380.1:0-5503 GCA_036509055.1 Caldimonas sp. | reverse complement strand
GCCAGCGGCTACTGGCCGTACACGCCGAACACGAACCTGCTGTACGGCCTGAGCGAGGCGCTGGACATGCTGCTCGAGCAGGGGCTGCCGGCAGTCTTCGCTCGCCACCAGCGTTGGGCCGGTGCGGTGCGCGCCGCGGTGCAGGCCTGGGGCCTGCCGATCCAGTGCGCCGACCCGGCGGTCTATTCGCCGGTGCTGACCGGCGTGATCACGCCGCGCGGCGTCGACGCCGATGCCGTGCGGCGGCTGATCCACGATCGCTTCGACCTGTCGTTGGGTACCGGCCTGGGCAAGCTGAAGGGCCGCATGTTCCGCATCGGCCACCTCGGCGACTGCAACGATCTGACGCTGCTGGCCACGCTGGCGGGCGTCGAGATGGGCTTGAAGCTGTCCGGGGTCGCACTGGCCGGCAGCGGCGTGGCACGGGCCATGGACGTGTTCGCGCAGGCGCCGCAGCCATGATGCCGAAGACGCTGCGCGTCGTGCTCGCCGGGGAGGTCTTCACCGCGGCGTTGAACCCCGACGCCCCGCTCACCGTGGCGGCCTTTGTCAAGCTGCTGCCCTATCGGCAGAAGATGATCCATGTGCGCTGGAGCGGCGAAGCCTGCTGGATACCGCTGGGCGAGTTCCAGCTTGGTGTCGGCTTCGAGAACCACACCAGCCACCCGGCCCCGGGCGACGTGCTCTTCTACCCAGGCGGCTACAGCGAGACCGAGCTGCTCATTGCCTACGGCGCCTGCAGCTTCGCCAGCCGCATGGGGCCCCTGGCGGGCAACCACTTCATGACGCTTCTCGACAGCCGCGACAGGCTGCGCGCGCTCGGCCGGCGCGTGCTGTGGGAAGGTGCGGTGGACGTGCTGTTCGAGGCTGATGACGGCCAGCGACCCTTCGGCGCACGCTGAGCGGCCGGGCCTGGACGGCAGGCCCGGTTCGATCGATCCGTTGCCACATTGATACAGAAATCTGTATGATTTGTGGATGAAGACGACACTCGACATCGACGACCAGCTTCTTTCGGAGGCCAAGACGCTGGCGGCGCAACAACGCACGAGCCTGACGCGGCTGATCGAAGAGGGCCTCCACCTGCGCTTGCGCGTTCGAGCCGCTTCGGGACGGAATGCGAAGGTCGCCTTGCCCGTGCTGAAGGGGCGAGGGGGCCTTGTCGCAGGAGTCGATCCCTTGAGCAACAAGGCACTGTTGGACGCGTTGGGCGATGACGCCTGATGTGAACGTCCTGGTCGCAGCCGCCCGAAGCGACCATCCCCATCACGGCGTTGCCCGTGCTTGGCTGCAGGGGACGTTGGCCGAGGCCGCTTCCGGCACAGTCTGCACGCTGATGCCGATGGTTCTGGCCAGCTTTCTGCGGCTGGTCACCAGTCCGAGGATCTTCCAGCAGCCGACGACCATCGAGGATGCGATCGGCTTCGTCGATGCACTGCTGTCGCTTCCAGGCGCACAGCTGGCCGAGCTCGGACCCGAATGGGGGCGATTTCGAAAGCTTTGCCTGGACAAGAAACTCAGTGGCAATGACCTTCCGGACGCGTGGCTGGCCGCGGCCGTCGCCCAACGCGGCGACCATCTGGTCAGTTTCGACCGCGACTTCAGAAAGCTGATCGGCCGAGGTCAGCTCACGCTGCTGACCGCAGTGACACCATGAGTCTGCAGACCGAACGTGCGGACGGTGTGCTGACTCTGCGACTGGACCGACCGGCGCGCTTGAACGCGATCGACGAGCCCATGGCCGCGGCACTCCTGGCGGCGCTCCGCGCGGCCGAGACCGCGGCCGACGTGCGCGCCGTGGTCTTGCGCGGCAACGGTCGTGCGTTCTGTGCCGGCCGCGACGTCAGCGTGCCGCCGACGCCGGAGATCCTGCAGCTCGTCCAGGAGGCGTCGCGCGCGATCGTGGCGCTGCCGAAGCCTGTCGTCGCCGCAGTCCATGGCTGGGTTGTTGGCGCCGGTGTCGAGTGGATGCTCGACGCCGACATCGTGGTCGCGGCGCGCAGCACGCGTTTGCGTCTGCCCGAGATCGGCCTCGGCGTTTTCGTCACGGGCGGCATTACGCGGACCTTGCCTGCCTACGCCGGGCTAGCGCGCGCGAAAGGGCTGCTGCTGCTCGGGGAGGAATTCTCGGCCGTCGATGCCGAACGCTGGGGCTTGGTCTGGTCGGTCGTCGACGATGACCGACTCGATGCCGAAACCGCCCGCATCGCAGTCAGTCTGGCCGACGCCGATCCCGCGGCTCTCGGTCGCTTCAAGCGAGTGTTGAATGCGATGAACCTGTCGGACTTCGCCGAGGCCCTGTCCGCCGAGACGCGGATGCAGACCGAACTGGAGGCCATGGCGGAGCGAACGAAGCCTGAGTGAAGTTCTCGCGCACACCGACAATTCCGTCGATGCTCATCACGCTGCGAACAGAGTATCGTCGCCGCAGCAATCCAACTCGTCGGCAAGAGAGTCATGAGCCAGCTTGACGCCAAGAGGCGCGCGAAGCTGCCCAACAGCGCGTTCGCGTACGTCGACTCGCAGGGCCGAAGGCGCCTGCCGATCAACGACGAGGCGCACGTTCGAAACGCGCTTGCGCGCTTCACCCAGGTGGCCTTCGAGGACGAGGCGGCGCGCGAGCGTGCGCGCAAGCGACTTCTCGGCGCGGCCAAGAAGTACGGGATCGTGCCGATCGGTTTCATGACCGGACAGCTGGAATCGCGGACCAGCGAGGCGACCGCCGGTCGACTCGTGATCGAGCTCGGGCAGGTCGGCACGCCGGGCGAGTTCGAACAGCGCCTGCGCAGCGCGCTGCGCGACCCCACGCTCACGCTCCTGCACTGGTCCGAATCGGCCGGCGGCTACCTTGATGGCGCCGGGCAACTCGCGGCGCTGCCGGACACGGCAAGGCAGGCAGGAAGCGACTCGGAAATGGGGCGGGCGGTGACGCTGCTCGAGCGCCAGGGCCGGCCGATGACCGCGTTGGTCCACGACCCTGCCGTGCTGAAGAATCCGGACCTGGTGAAGACGGTGACCGCTGCGCTCAGATTGGCGGTCGAAAACGACCGGCTTCGCGGCCAGGTCGAAGCCCAGGCCAGCGAAGTGCGAACCCTGCCGGGCGGGAGCGTCACATTCCTGCTGAGCGACATCGAAGGCTCGACGGGCCTCCTGCAACAACTGGGGGACCGCTACGCCGCGTTGCTGGCCGACGTTCGCGCCGTCATCCGGAGTTGCATGCACCGGGCCGGCGGCCGCGAGGTCGACGCCCGCGCGGACGAGTTCTTTGCCGTCTTCGTTCGTGCTTCGGCGGCGCTGGAGGCTGCCGTGGAGATCGAGCGCGGCCTGCGCTCGCGCGCCTGGCCCGATGGCGTGGGCGTCAGGGTCCGGGTCGGCATCCACAGCGGGCGGCCGACGCTGACCGATTCCGGCTACGTCGGCCTGGCCGTGCACACCGTGGCCCGGATCTGCTCGGCGGCGCACGGTGGTCAGATCCTGCTCTCGGGCGCGGCCCGCGATGCGGTGGGCCGGGCCCGGCCCACCGGTCTGCGCCTGCGCAGCCTCGGATCGCATCGCCTGCGCGGCCTGCGCGAGACGCAGGCGATCTTTCAGGTGGAAGGCCCGGACCTGCTTGGCCGATTCCCGCCGCTGCGCACGCTTGCCGCGTCGGATGCGGATCCGGCTTGACCGGCAGCTATGCAGCCCTCATGCCCGGGAGGATTCGCAGGGCGTTGTCGCGTTCGATGGCACGCAGATCGGCGCTCGAGAAGATCTCGGTCAACCCCTTCGCCTGCTCGGCACTCGTGCGATAGGGATAGTCGGTGCCGAAGACGATATTCGAGACCGGGATGAATTTGCTCAACGCGGCCATCGCCACTGGATTGGCTGCCTGCGCGGTGTCGTAATAGAACCGGCGTAAGGTCGCGAGCACGGTCTCAGCGGTGAAACCGCGCTCCTTGACACCCGGAAACGACACTGCCTGCACCAGGAAGCGCTCAGTGATCGAACTCAACGTGCCGCCGGCGTGCGAGAAGATGAAGTTGATGTCCTTGCATCGTTGGGCGGTGCCGGAAAACACCAAGCTGGCAATGGTGCGCGTCGTATCGGTTCCGTACTCGATGATGACGGGGGGTACGCCCGAAGCGATGTTGAGGCAACAGCTCGGATCGTTCGGGTGCGTGTAGGCGGTAGCCTTGCGTCGGTTCAGCTCGTCCATGACCGGAGCGAATGCCTTGTCTCCCAGGTATTGGTTGCCGTAGCTGGTCATGAAAGCCACGCCATCGGCCTTGAGCACATCCAGCGCATAGGCGATTTCCTTCAGGGTCTCGTCTGCGTGAGGCATCGGCAGCAGCGCGAACATGCGGAAGCGGCCGCGCGAGTCGTCGGCCAACTTGCGCGCATATTCGTTCGAGGAACGCGCCACGGCGGCGGCGTCCGGGCCGTTCAGAAAGCCGACGGCGGGCAACGTGGGTGACGTGATCGCGGTGGCGATCCCTCCGGCATCGAGATCGTCGATCGACCTTTGAGGCGTCCAGTTGTTGACGGGCGGCGTATCGAGCTTGGCCGCCCTCAGCGCAGTCACCCAGGGCGGCGGCGAGATGTGGTGGTGAACATCGATGCGGTGGGGCCCGGAGGGCGCGACCCCGGCGCAGCCCGCGACCGAGAGCATGCCCAGCGACGCCGCTCCGGCAAGAAACCCTCGGCGATTCCGGTCGTGCTGCTCGGCGGCGGACCCGCATTTGCAGACGGGGGCGATCTTCCTTCTCGAGCCGAGCATGGTGGTCTCCTGGTATGGCGTCCGTCGCCTGACGTCATGTCGCGACCTCGTTCGAGGATGCCATCACATGTCGCGATGCCGCCAGGCGGCTTCGAAAACCAAGCTTACTGCAGCCTGTCCGAGGACGTTGTGATGCGCGTGACGGGTCGCTACAGTTGATCTGGCACGACGCGCCCGTCGGGCGGACGCCCAACGCTTGACCTCTTTTCCAGTCTCGTCAGTACTCGCGCCATCGCCATGAAGATCTCCGTCCTCGATGACTGGTTCGACACCCTGCGAACGCTCCCGTGCTTTTCCAAGCTCGCTGGCCACGACGTCGAGGTCTGGAACGACCACGTCGAGGATCTCGACCGGTTGGCCGAGCGCCTGGCCGAGACCGAGGTCCTGGTGTTGATCCGCGAGCGCACGGCCATCCGAGCGCCGCTGATCGAGCGCTTGCCTCGGCTGCGTCTGATCAGCCAGCGCAGCGTCTATCCCCACATCGACATCGACGCCTGCACGCGGCATGGCATCGTGGTCTCGTCCGACCAGCATCCGGGCGCTCCGTCCTACGCCGCCGCCGAGCTGACCTTCGGCCTCATCCTCGCCGCGGTGCGGCAGATCCCCCTGCAGATGGCATCGCTGCGCGCTGGCCGATGGCATGCCGCGATGGGGACCACGTTGCGCGGCAAGACGCTGGGCATCTACGGCTGGGGTCGCATCGGTCAGGCGGTCGCCGGATACGGCAGGGCTTTCGGAATGAACGTG
>DATCGH010000379.1:0-6026 GCA_036509055.1 Caldimonas sp. | reverse complement strand
GGCTGGATCGGCGACGGCGCCACCGCCGAGGCCGACTTCCACACCGCGCTCACCTTCGCCCACGTGTACCGGGCGCCGGTGATCCTCAACGTCGTCAACAACCAGTGGGCGATCTCGACCTTCCAGGCGATCGCCGGCGGCGAGGCCACCACCTTCGCGGCGCGCGGCACCGGCTGCGGCATCGCCTCGCTGCGGGTCGACGGCAACGACTTTCTCGCCGTGCTGGCGGCGTCGCGCTGGGCCGCCGAGCGTGCCCGGAGCAACCTCGGCCCGACCCTGATCGAGTGGCTCACCTACCGGGCGGCGGCGCATTCGACCTCGGACGATCCTTCGAAATACCGGCCCGCCGACGACTGGTCGCATTTCCCGCTCGGCGATCCGGTGGCGCGGCTGAAGCAGCACCTGATCGCGATCGGCGCCTGGTCCGAGGAGAAGCATGCGGCGACGCAGAAGGAGCTCGAGGCCGAAGTCGCGGCGGCGCAGAAGGAGGCCGAGCGCTACGGCACGCTGATCGACGGGCACACGCCGCCGCTCGCCACCATGTTCGAGGACGTCTACAAGGAGATGCCGCCGCACCTGCACGATCAGCTGCGGCAGGCCGGCGCATGAATGCTCCTACCCAACCTCACCAGGTCGCGCCCGTGGCCGACGCGCCGGCCGCCGAGACCGGCAGCAAGCGGATGACGATGATTCAGGCGCTGCGCTCGGCCATGGACGTGATGCTCGAGCGCGATCCGAACGTCGTCGTCTTCGGCCAGGACGTCGGCTATTTCGGCGGCGTGTTCCGCTGTACCGAAGGGTTGCAGGCGAAATACGGCAAGTCGCGCGTGTTCGACGCACCGATCTCGGAGGGCGGCATCGTCGGCGCGGCCGTCGGCATGGGCGCCTATGGCCTGCGCCCGGTGGTCGAGATCCAGTTCGCCGACTACTTCTATCCGGCCTCCGACCAGATCGTCTCCGAGGCGGCGCGCCTGCGCTATCGCTCGGCCGGCGACTTCACGGCGCCGATCACGGTGCGCATGCCGTGCGGCGGCGGCATCTACGGCGGGCAGACGCACAGCCAGAGCCCGGAGGCCCTGTTCACCCACGTCTGCGGCATCCGCACGGTGATGCCGTCGAACCCGTACGACGCCAAGGGCCTGCTGATCGCCTCGATCGAGAACGACGACCCGGTCATCTTCCTCGAGCCCAAGCGGCTCTACAACGGTCCGTTCGACGGCCACCACGACCGGCCGATCGTCGCCTGGTCCAAGCATCCGCTGGGCGAGGTGCCCGAGGGCTACTACACGGTGCCGCTCGACACCGCGTCGGTGTTTCGCGTCGGAGAAGCGCTGACGGTGCTGACCTACGGCACCATGGTCTTCGTCGCCGAAGCGGCGGCGAACGAGACCGGCGTCGACGCCGAGATCATCGACCTGCGCGCCCTCTGGCCGCTCGACCTGGCGACGATCGTCGCCTCGGTGAAGAAGACCGGCCGCTGCATCGTCGTCCACGAGGCGACGCGCACCAGCGGCTTCGGCGCCGAGCTGGTGTCGCTGGTGCAGGAGCACTGCTTCTACGACCTCGAGGTGCCGGTCGAGCGCGTCACCGGCTGGGATACGCCGTATCCGCATTCGCTCGAGTGGGCCTACTTTCCCGGGCCCGATCGCGTCGGCGCGGCGATGCGCCGGGCGATGGAGGCGCCCTGATGGGCATCCGCGTCATCAAGATGCCCGACATCGGCGAGGGCATCGCCGAGGTCGAGCTCGTTGCCTGGCACGTCAAGCCGGGCGATGCCGTGGTCGAGGACCAGGCGCTCGCCGACGTGATGACCGACAAGGCCAGCGTCGAGATTCCCTCGCCGGTGGCCGGCACGGTGCTGACGCTCGGCGGCGAGGTCGGCCAGACGCTGGCGGTCGGTTCGGAGCTGATCCGGATCGAACTCGCGGACGGCGCCGCGCCGGCACGCGCATCCGTTCCTGCTTCCGCCCCTGTGGCCGCGCCTGCGCCCGCTGCTGCAGCCGCACCGTCGCCCGTCGCTGCCGCCGCTGCGCCGGCCGCGCACGTCCCCGACGCGCCGGTGTCCGCGGCCGAGCGGCCCCGCGCGTCGCCCTCGGTGCGGCGCAGCGCCTCGGAGCTCGACCTCGACCTGCGTACCGTCACGGGTACCGGTCCCGGGGGCCGCATCGTCCATGCCGATCTCGAGGCTGCGCTCGCGTTGAAGCGCGCGCCCGCGACGTCGCGGGCGAAAGCGCCGGCAGCGGCGCCGGCCGACGAGATCCAGGCGATCCCGGTGATCGGCATGCGGCGCAAGATCGCGCAGAAGATGCAGGAGGCCAAGCGCCGGATCCCGCACTTCAGCTACGTCGAGGAGATCGACGTCACCGAGCTTGAGGACCTGCGCGCCCGCCTCAACGCGCAATGGGCCGGGCAGCGGCCGAAGCTGACGCTCCTGCCCTTCCTGCTGCGCGCCCTGGTGCGCGGCGTGCGCGAGTTCCCGCAGGTCAACGCCCGGTTCGACGACGACGCCGGCATCGTCCACCGCCATCGCGCGGTGCACGTCGGCATCGCGACCCAGACCGACGTCGGCCTGATGGTGCCGGTGCTGCGAAACGCAGAAGCGCTCGACCTCTGGGCCAGCGCCGCCGAGGTGGCGCGCATCGCCGAGGCGGCGCGGGGCGGCAAGATGACCCGCGACGAGCTCACGGGATCGACGATCACGATCACCAGCCTGGGCGCCCTCGGCGGCATCGCCACCACCCCGGTGATCAACCATCCCGAGGTGGCGATCGTCGGCGTCAACCGGATCGTCGAGCGGCCGATGTTCCGCTCGGGCGCGGTGGTGCCGCGGCTGCTGATGAACCTGTCGTCGTCGTTCGACCATCGCATCGTCGACGGGATCGATGCCGCCCGCTTCATCCAAGCGCTGCGCGGCTACCTCGAGGCGCCGGCGACGCTGTTCATCGACTAGGGGTTGCGCGGGTCCTCGCCCGATTTCGTGCGTCGGGCTCCATTCGGGTGCGCGTTGCGGGCGAGCCCGCGACGGCCTGCACCGTCGCGGCGCTCGACTGTGTCAGCAGCCGAGGCGGGAGGCAGGGCGCAGGGGTGTTCTTGGCACGGGTGTTGCTGACCCGCTGCACCAAGATGAGCAGCGCCGACCTCGAACTCGTCCACGCGGTCAAGCACTACGGCAACACGACGGCGGTCGATCGGATCGACCTGAAGATCGCCGCCGGCCGCTACTGCTGCCTGCTCGGCCCGTCCGGTTGCGGCAAGACCAGCACGCTGCGCATGATCGCCGGCCATGAGCGCGTCGACGAGGGCGACATCATCCTCGGCGGCAAGAACATCACCCGCTTGCCCACGGCCCAGCGGGGCACGGCGATGATGTTCCAGAGCTACGCGCTGTTCCCCCATCTCGATGCGCTCGACAACGTCGCCTTCAGCCTGAAGATGCGCGGCGTCGCCAAGGCCGAGCGCCACGTGCGCGCCCGCGAGCTGCTCGACCGGGTCTCGCTCGGCGCGCTCGCCCACCGCCGGCCGGCCGAGCTTTCGGGCGGCCAGCAGCAGCGGGTGGCGCTGGCGCGGGCGCTGATCACCGAGCCCAAGGTCCTGCTGCTCGACGAGCCCCTGTCGGCGCTCGATCCGTTCCTGCGCATCAGGATGCGGGCCGAGCTCAAGGAGTGGCAGACGAAGCTGTCGATGACCTTCGTTCACGTCACCCACTCGCAGGAGGAGGCGATGGCGCTGGCCGACCTGGTGGTGGTGATGAACCAGGGCCGGATCGAGCAGCAGGGCAGCCCGCACGATCTGTTCAACGCGCCGCGCACCGAGTTCGTCGCCCGCTTCATCGGCGGCCACAACGTCGTGCCCCTCGCGGCCGGCGGCAAGGCGGCGGTGCGCGCCGACAAGACCCGCCTCAGCCGCACGCCGCCGCCGGCTGCGGCCCATGCGCTGAAGACGACGGTGCGCGGCGTCGAGTACCAGGGCACGCACGTGCTGGTCACGCTGGCGAGCGAAGCGGTGCCGGAGCTGCTCGTCATGATGCCCGAGGCCGGCTTCGACGCCGCGCCCTGGCACCCCGGCGACACCCCCTCGGCCCACTGGGACAGCGCCGACATGCATCCGCTCGCCGCCTGACGAGCGCCATTCCACCCGACACCCGAACCACGACCAGGAGAACGACATGACCGACCCGAAGAACAACACTTCCGCGACCGTCGAAGCCGACGCGAAGCGCCGCAGCCTGCTGAAGGGCGCTGCCGGCGTCTTCGCCACCGGCATGTTCCCGGCGGTGCATGCGCAAGAGAAGATCGTCCTGCGCTACCTCGGCACCGCGGTCAACCAGGACAAGGCGATCGCCGACAAGTTCAAGGCCGACACCGGCATCGAGATCCAGTACGTCGCGGTCAATACCGACGAGGTGACCAAGCGGGCCGTGACCTCGCCGAACAGCTTCGACCTGATCGACACCGAGTACTTCTCGCTGAAGAAGATCGTGCCGACCGGCAACCTCAAGGGCATCGACACCAAGAAGATCAAGAACGCCGACAAGATCACGACGCTCTTCACCACCGGCATGGTCGGCGGCAAGGCGGTGGGCGATCAGGGCACGGCGCCGAAGAAGGTGATCTACCTCGAGGGCGAGAAGTCGAAGAACTTCGCCAAGGCGCCGACCCAGTTCATGAGCCTGATCCCCACGGTCTACAACGCCGACACGCTGGGTATCCGGCCCGACCTGATCAAGCGGCCTATCGAGAGCTGGAAGGAGCTGCTCAATCCCGAGTTCAAGGGCAAGGCGGCGATCCTCAACATCCCGTCGATCGGCATCATGGACGCGGCGATGGTGGTCGAGTCGATGGGCCTCTACAAGTATCCCGACAAGGGGAACATGACCAAGAAGGAGATCGACCTCACCATCAAGACGCTGATCGACGCCAAGAAGGCGGGCCAGTTCCGGAGCCTGTGGAAGGACTTCAACGAGAGCGTCAACCTGATGGCCTCGGGCGAGGTGGTGATCCAGTCGATGTGGTCGCCGGCGGTGACCGCGGTGCGCTCCAAGGGCATCGCCTGCGTGTTCCAGCCGCTGAAGGAGGGCTACCGCGCCTGGGCCGCCGGCTTCGGCCTGCCGGCCACGCTCTCGGGCAAGAAGCTCGACGGCGCCTACGAGTTCATCAACTGGTTCCTCGACGGCTGGGCCGGCGCCTACCTCAACCGCCAGGGTTACTACAGCGCCGTGCTCGAGACCGCCAAGGCGAAGATGGAGCCCTACGAGTGGGCCTACTGGATGGAGGGCAAGCCCGCGGCGCAGGACATCAAGTCGCCCAATGGCCAGGTGCTCGAAAAGGCCGGCAAGGTGCGCGACGGCGGCTCGTACGAGCAGCGCATGGGTGCCATCGCCTGCTGGAACGCGCTGATGGACGAGAACACCTACATGGTCCAGAAGTGGAACGAGTTCGTGGCGGCCTGAGCGCCACGCGCGGCACGGCCGGATGAAGGTCGAGGGGAACGGTCCGCCTGCATGGCTGCAGGCGCTGCCGTTCGCCGCCGTCTTCCTGTTCTTCTTCGTCGCTCCGCTGCTCTTGGTGGCGGCGGTGAGCCTCTGGCCGACCAGCGACTACGAGCTGCTGCCCGGCTTCACCTTCCAGAACTACGCGACCATCTTCGCCGGCTGCGCCAACCTGGCCGAGCCCTGCGTCACTCTCAAGACCTACTGGTCGACGCTCTCGTTCGCGCTCGAGACCTGGGCGGTGACGCTGCTGCTCGGCTTCGCCATCGCCTATTTCCTCGCCTTCCACGTGCGCTCGGCGACGATGCAGACGCTGCTGTTCGTGGTCTGCACGATCCCGTTCTGGACCTCGAACGTGATCCGCATGATCTCGTGGCTGCCGCTGCTCGGCCGGAACGGCCTGGTCAACCAGGGCCTGCTGTCGCTCGGCGTCGTCGACCATCCGGTCGAGTGGCTGCTGTTCTCCAACTTCTCGGTGGTGCTGACCTTCGTGCACCTCTACACGATGTTCATGCTGGTGCCGATCTTCAACTCGATG
>DATCGH010000378.1:0-3112 GCA_036509055.1 Caldimonas sp. | reverse complement strand
TCCTCGGCGCCCGCGGGCGTGTTGATGTTCGGCGCCTCGCCATTGGCGAGCCGGTCACCGCGATAGACCCAGCACTTGACGCCGATGACGCCGTACGTGGTCTTCGCTTCCGAGAAGCCGTAGTCGATGTCGGCGCGCAGGGTGTGAAGCGGCACGCGACCTTCGCGGTACCACTCGCAGCGCGCGATCTCGATGCCGTTCAGGCGCCCCGAAGACATCAGCTTGATGCCCTGCGCGCCCAGGCGCATGGCGTTCTGCATCGCCCGCTTCATCGCCCGGCGGAACATGATCCGCTTCTCGAGCTGCTGGGTGATCGAATCGGCGATCAGCTGGGCATCGACTTCGGGCTTGCGCACTTCCTCGATGTTGACCGCGACAGGCACGCCGAGGCGGCGGGTCAGCTCGGCCTTGAGGTTCTCGATGTCCTCGCCCTTCTTGCCGATCACGACGCCGGGCCGTGCCGAGAAGATGGTGATGCGCGCGTTCTTCGCCGGACGCTCGATCAGGATGCGCGACACCGCGGCATTCTTCAGGCGCGTCTTCAGGTACTCGCGGACCTTCAGGTCCTCGGCCAGCATGGTCGAGAAGTTCTTGTTCGACGCGTACCAGCGCGACGACCAGTTGCGCGTGACCGCAAGGCGAAAACCGGTCGGGTGAATCTTTTGTCCCATGGGATTCCTTGTCGCCTCAGTTGCCGACGGTGATGTAGATGTGCGCGGTCGGCTTGCTGATGCGGTTGCCGCGGCCCTTGGCACGCGCCGAGAAACGCTTCAGCGTGGCGCCCTGCTCCACAAAAATCGTCTTGACCTTGAGCTCGTCGATGTCGGCGCCGTCGTTGTGCTCGGCATTCGCGATCGCGGATTCGAGCGCCTTCTTGATGATGCCGGCGGCCTTCTTCTGCGTGAAGTTCAGGATGTCGATCGCCTGCGCGACCTTCTTGCCGCGCACCAGGTCGGCGACAAGCCGGCCTTTGTCGGCCGAAAGCCGAACGCCACGAACGATTGAACGGGTTTCCATCGTCGACATCCTTACTTCTTGACGACCTTCTTGTCTTGCGGGTGGCCCTTGAACGTGCGCGTCAGCGCAAATTCACCGAGCTTGTGGCCGACCATCTGGTCGGTAACGTAGACCGGCACGTGCTGCTTGCCGTTGTGCACCGCGATCGTCAGGCCGATGAAATCGGGCAGGATCGTCGAGCGGCGCGACCAGGTCTTGATCGGCTTCTTGTCCTTCGTCGCGCTCGCCTTCTCGACCTTCGCCGCGAGGTGATGGTCGATGAACGGGCCCTTCTTGAGTGAACGAGTCATGGCCGTTTCTCTTTACTTCTTGCGACGCGCGACGATCATCGTCTGCGTGCGCTTGTTGTTGCGCGTGCGGTAGCCCTTGGTCAGCGTGTTCCACGGCGACACCGGAGCCTGGCCCTCGCCGGTGCGGCCTTCGCCGCCGCCGTGCGGGTGGTCCACCGGGTTCATGGCGACGCCGCGAACCGTCGGGCGGATGCCCTTCCAGCGCTTGGCGCCGGCCTTGCCGTAGTGGCGCAGGCTGTGCTCTTCGTTCGACACCTCGCCGATCGTGGCGCGGCAGTCGATGTGGATCTTGCGCACTTCGCCCGAGCGCAGCCTGAGCTGAGCGTAGGTGCCCTCGCGCGCCAGCAGCGTCACCGCGGCGCCGGCCGAGCGGGCCATCTGCGCGCCCTTGCCCGGCAGCATCTCGATGCAGTGGATGATCGAGCCGACCGGGATGTTGCGGATCGGCAGGGTGTTGCCCGCCTTGATCGGCGCTTCCGCGCCGGAAATGATCGTCGAGCCGACCTCGAGGCCGCGCGGGGCGATGATGTAGCGGCGCTCGCCGTCGGCGTAGACCACGAGCGCGATGTGGGCGCTGCGGTTCGGGTCGTACTCGATCCGCTCGACCTTCGCCGGAATCGCGTCCTTGTTGCGCACGAAATCGACGACGCGATAGTGGTGCTTGTGGCCGCCACCCTTGTGCCGCGTCGTGATGTGGCCGTTGTTGTTGCGGCCGGCGTTCTGCATCTGCGGCTCGAGCAGCGACGCTTCGGGCCGGCCCTTGTACAGGTGCGGATGCGAGACCTTGATGACCGCACGCCGCCCGGGCGACGTCGGCTTGACCTTGATGACGGGCATTACGCGCCCTCCCCGGAGAAGTTCAGCTCCTGGCCGGCAGCCAGCGAGACGTATGCCTTCTTGACATGATCGCGACGGCCGATCGACTTGCCGAAGCGCTTGACCTTGCCCTTGTGCTGCACGGTCTGCACCGAATCGACGGTGACCTTGAACATCAGCTCGACCGCGGCCTTGATCTCCGGCTTGGTGGCGTCGCGCAGGACCTTGAACAGGACCTGGTTGTGCTTCTCCGCGGCCATCGTCGCCTTCTCGCTGACGATCGGCGCGACCAGGATCTGCGCCAGGCGGCCCTCGGCATGGGCCGAGCGCTTGGGCGCATCGGCCTTCTTCTCGGCCGGCTTCTTCTTGGCGACAGGCGCCTTGGCGGCCTTCGCCGGCTTCGCCGGCTTCGCTTCCGCGGCGAGCTTCTCGGCCTTCGCGCCGGCGGCCTTCGCGGCCTTCGGGTCGGCCTTCGCAGCCTTCGCTGCCTTGGCGGCTTCGGGGGCCGTGCTCATGACAGCATCTCCTTCAGTTGCTCCATCGCGCCCTTGGTGACGAGCACCTTCTTGTAGTGCACGAGGGCGAGCGGATCGGCGTAGCGCGGCTCGACGACCAGGACGTTGGCCAGGTTGCGCGAGGCGAGCACCAGGTTGTCGGCGAGCTCGTGGGTGATGACCAACACCGAGTCCAGGCAGCCCATGGCCTTGAACTTCTGCGCCAGCGCCTTGGTCTTGGGCGAGTCGACGGTCAGCGACTCCACCACCGAGAGACGGCCTTCTCGCACCAGCTGGGAGAGGATCGACGCCATGCCGGCGCGATACATCTTCTTGTTGACCTTCTGGGTGAAGTTCTCGTCGGGGCTGTTCGGGAAGATCCGGCCGCCTCCGCGCCACAGCGGCGAGGAGGTCATGCCGGCGCGGGCGCGGCCGGTGCCCTTCTGGCGCCACGGCTTCTTGGTCGAATGCTTGACCATGGCGCGGTCGAGCTGG